>JAYVRP010000001.1:0-9378 GCA_043776215.1 Rhodoferax sp.
GACGCAGACGTTCCCTCTGGCGCAACATCCGGTCGACCTGTCCGAAACACCCACAAACGTCTACCGCGCCGCACCGGCCCTGGGTGCGCACACCGACGAGATCCTCGCCGAACTGGGGTATCGGGAAGACCAGATTCGGGCCTTGCGCGACCGCGGCGTGGTGTGAACGGGTTGCCCTCTCGAAGCCACCGGTCCTGTGCGTGGTCCGTCTTGAGCCCTTCGACTCCGCTCAGGTCAAGCTTGTCGATGGCTCGCAAGGGTGCGGGCCCGTCAGTGTCCGTTACTATCCGGCTCTACAGGCCCCCGGCCACACTGCAAGGGTTGGTCCATGCGAATTCTGATTCTCGGCAGCGGCGTGATTGGCACCACCAGCGCGTATTACCTGGCCCGGGCCGGGCATCAGGTGACCGTCGTAGACCGCCAGAGCGGGCCTGCGCTCGAGACCAGTTATGCCAACGCCGGCGAGGTGTCACCGGGCTACTCCGCACCGTGGGCCGGCCCGGGCATACCACTCAAGGCGATTCAGTGGATGCTGATGCGCCACAGCCCGCTGGTGATCTGGCCCATGCTCGACCCGGCCATGTGGCGCTGGGGTGCGTCGATGTTGCGCAATTGCACCGCCGCGCGGTATGCCATCAACAAGGGGCGAATGGTGCGCCTGGCCGAATACAGCCGCGATTGCCTGCGTCAACTGCGCGCGGATACCGGCATCCGGTACGACGAGCGCAGCCAGGGCACGCTGCAATTGTTCCGCACGCAAAAGCAACTCGATGGCACCACCCGGGACATCGAGATACTCAAGCAATACGGCGTTCCCTATGAACTGCTGGACCGCAAGGGTTTCATCACGGCCGAGCCCGCTTTGGCCCTGGTACAGGACAAGTTTCTGGGTGCGCTGCGCCTGCCCGAGGACGAGACCGGCGACTGCTTCAAGTTCACGCAAAACCTGGCAATCATGGCAACGCAGCTGGGCGCCAGGTTTCGCTATGGTGTGCATATCAAGGGCATTTCCAGCGACAGCGCGCGCATCACGGGAATCACCACCGACCAGGGCTCGCTCACGGCAGACGCTTATCTGGTGGCTTTGGGAAGTTATTCACCCCTGATGCTGCACCCGATCGGCATTCGCTTGCCGGTGTACCCGGTCAAGGGGTATTCGATCACGGTGCCAATCGAGGATACAAGCCATGCCCCTGAATCCACCATCATGGACGAGACCCACAAGGTGGCGGTCACCCGGCTGGGCGACCGCATCCGTGTGGGCGGCACGGCGGAACTGGCCGGCTACAGCCTGGCGCTGCGGGAGTCGCGGCGCGACACACTCAACCACGTGTTGACGGATATGTTCCCGCAAGCAGGTGACGTGGCTCGAGGTGAGTTCTGGACTGGCCTGCGCCCCATGACACCCGACGGCACCCCGGTGGTGGGAGGCTCGCCTTATCCGAACCTGTATCTGGCCACGGGCCACGGCACCCTGGGCTGGACCATGGCTGCTGGCACCGGGCGGGTGATGGCCGACCTGATCTCCGGTAAACCGACCGACATCAGCCTCGAGGGACTGACCGTGGACCGGTACCGACAGGCGTTCACCAAACCGCATTGAGCCCCGGCGACGCGGTCGCACCCGGCGATCCTGACCGGCAGTGCCAGGGGATAAACTCTGTGCATGACCACCAGGCTTGCTCCACGTGTCTCGTTCAAGACGCAAATGCTTCAGGTGCGCGAGGATGCCATCGTGCAGGCTGTGAATCGCCTGCTGGCGGAAAAAGGCTTCGACGCCATGACGGTGGACGAGGTCGCCGCGAAGGTTGGCATCGCCAAAGCCAGCCTGTACAAGCATTTCCCGAGCAAGGAAGACCTGGCGGCGGCGGCCATGGTGCGTGTGATGCGCCGCGCACAGGACTTTTTCGGGTCCTTGTCCGACACGGCCCCAGCCCTGGAAAACCTGCGCGAAGCGGTGCGCTGGACGATGCGCCTCAAACTCGCCGGAGACATGCCATCACTGCCGAGCCAGAACTCCAGCCTGCGCGCCACACTGATGGCCAACAAGGCCTATATGGATGGCCTGATGGATGTCAGCGACCGCCTCGGCGCATGGATCGAAACAGCGCAGTCCAACGGATCCCTGAGCAGCAGGTTTCCGGCTATCGCCGTGCTCTACACGCTATTTGCGCGTGCGTGCGACCCGGTGCTGGAATTTCTCCAGATGGGTGGGCAACACAGCGACGAGGAAATCGTGGAACTCGTGCTTGGCACCTGCTTCGACGGACTCAACACCCGTTGACGCGTTGGCGCGGGAATGAAGTCCTGGCGCACTCAGCGCACGAGCAGCACCGGAACCATGCAATGGGCCAGCACCTGCGTGGCGACCGAGCCCATGATCAGGTTGCCCAGTGCGCCATGACCATGCGAACCCATGACGACCAGGTCGTATTTGCCGCTCTCGGCGAACTTGGCAATCGTCTGCCCTGCGGGGCCGATTTTCCAGCTGCTCTTGGCCTCGATCCCGTGCCTGGTCAGGAACTTGGACACTGGCGCAAGGATCCGCTCGGACTCCTCCGCGTGGTAGTTGTCCACCACGTCTTTGGCCAACACGGAACGTGCGCGCACCGGCAAGGCTGGATGCGCGGTGAAGATGATGTAGGTATTGGCAGGAGAAAAAGTCTCGCTGTGCGTCACCAGGTAGGCCAGCATCTTCTTTGTGTAGGAACTGCCGTCAACGGCGAGAAGAATTTTCATGCTGAAACTCCAGTGGGTATTTGGCGGCAGTGTAGCGCGCGCCCATCTGCGCTGTTTGACTGGCGTCAACACCTGCGCGGGCGTCGCGCGTCAACGCCCGGTGTCAAGCACCATGGCGGGCTTGAAAGCCACTTGCTCATTCTTGCGGGCGTAACCCAACGGGTTGGCCACGACACGACAGGCGCCGTGCGTGTAGTCGCTGGGCGCATGCAGGTGGCCGTGCAGCCACACATCCGCGTGGGCCAGCAGGGCATCCCAGGCGTTGCAAAATCCGGCCGTGCCAGGTGTCAAACCGTAACGCGGATCGGCGCTGCGCAAGCTGGGCGCGAAGTGGGTCGCGACCACCGTGGTGCCGTCGTACCGGACTGCCAACGCCCGCTGCAACCATTCGCGGCACACCAGCGCCTGCTCACGGACCTGCTGGGCCAGCATGGGCTGCCCGGCGCGGGTTCCGCCCGTGGTCCGCAGGTAGTAGTTGGCCGCGCGAAAGGCCTTTTCACGCGCCGCGAGTTGCTGGCCGATGGTCGCGCCGGCCTGCCCTTCCGCCGGCCCCAAGGCGTCGAAGTCAGTCCACAAGGTGGTCCCGATGAAACGAACGCCATGCAGCAGCACGACTTCGCGCTCCAACCACACCATGCCCAGGCGCTCGCAAGTTTCGCGCAAACGTGTGTGCGCAAGGTCGAAGTCCAGCATGTCGTACTCATGGTTGCCAGGCAGAAAGAATACGGGCGTGGGCCATCCGTGGAGAGGCGAGAAACGCGCCAGGCCGAAATCACCATCCGGGAGCAGCGATCCTTTCTGGTAGGAACCGATATCGCCTGCCAGAACCAGCACGTCGGCACCGGGTGCTGGCACGGGTTTGAAATGGGGATGCACTTCGAGGTGCAGGTCGGACAGCAGCTGGATCTTCATGGTCGGGGCGCGTCAGGGCATGGTTGGCACGTGCACCGAACGGCGGATGGCGTCGCGTAGCCAGCGATGCGCGCTGTCCGTCTCGCGGCGTCCATGCCACAAGGCATCCACATGCACCGCTGGCACGGCAAAGGGCAAATTGCGTAATACCAGTGCATCCGCAATGCCGGTCACACCGACGAAGTGGCGCGGCAACACGGTGAGCAAGTTGGAGTTGGCCACAACGCGGCCTGCGGTAAAAAACTGGTTGACCGTCAACACCACCCGTCGTTCGCGCCCCAGAGTTGCCAGGGCTTCGTCGATGAATTCGAACGGGCGCCCGCTGAAACTCACCAGCAGGTGGCGCGCCCCACAAAAGCGGTTCAAGGTCAACGGTCCGCTGGCCAGCGGGTGGCCACTGCGCATGACGCACACATATTCACCATCGTAGAGGCGCTGGTGCGCAAATGACACGGCCTTGCCGACCTGTGCCCGGGCCGTGAGATCGGCCAATACCGCAGGGAAATAGCCTGCGGCGAGGTCGACCAGTTCCTCGTCCAGCAATTTGCGGGGGTCGCGCGTGGCCAGCGGCACCACGCGCAACGAGACCCCGGGGGCCTCCGCCTCGACGATGTCGACCAGATGCGGTACCAGTTCCGCGGCCGTAGCGTCGGCCATGGCCAGGACAAACGTGTTGTCTGCCTCGGGTGGGGAAAACCGTTCCGGTACAAGTGATTGCTGCAACTGGCGCAGCGCATCCCGCACGGCAGGCCACAAGGCCAGCGCGCGCGGGGTCGGCTCCATACCCTGCCCGCTGCGGCGTACCAGTTCATCACCCAGCGTGTCACGCAAGCGGCGCAAGGCATTGCTGACTGCTGGCTGGGTCAACGACAGGTTGCGCGCAGCCCGCGTCAAGCTGCGCTCCGCCATGACTTCATCAAATACACGCAGCAGATTCAGATCGAGGGTGCGGAAATTCGGCAAGTGAATGGGCACGAGGTTTCAGGATTTTGTTATCACGGCGGTGAATGAATCTAATCACAAATATAAAGTTGAGAGATATCAGTAAAAACCCTCGTATTTGGCCTTGCAGCAATGAATGCATTTTTGCGCATGTCCTTGTAAGGAAACGCACCATGACCAGTTTCGTCCGTCCCCAATACCCGACCCAACCCAACCCATGGGCGTTCAACGCCTTGCCAGCGTCGCGCATTCCGCACAGCGCCTCCTGGCCCGCTTTCGTGGCACCAGCGGGCTGGTGGCCCTGCTGCTCGCTGGTGCGTTTTCCGCGCTGGTGGTGGTGGCCGACCAGTTCGTCAGCAGCTGGGCGAATGGCCAGGTCGTGATCGCCTGGATCGCGCTCTGGGCCTTGTTGTTCGTGGCCTTGGTGCTGTTTACCGAAGCCACCCGGGGATGGCCGGAACGGCTGGTGCAGCTGATCGAGACCCAGTACTGATTGGCCGCTGAACGTGCGCAGGATGAACGTACGTGGCGAGTGGCGCAGGGCGATCCGCGTTTCATGGCGGAGCCGCAAATGGCACGGTACCGCGCCGAAGAAGAGGCCCAGGCCAAAGCCGGCGCCGATAGGGCCGTTCAAAGACATGCCAAAGCCCCGAGCGAAGCCAGGCTTCGTGCACTGAACACACCCATTGCCGCCGTACGGCGGAAGTTCAAATCATCACGGCGGCGAATAACTGGCATCACCAATATTGATTGGATTTAATGGCGGGTAAACCCCACTATTAAATGTGTTGCATAGCGCTTTCTGCTGGTAGACCTTTTAACGAGTTACCACCCATGTCTTCCTCCACGTTCATGTCCCGCCGCTTTGGCACAGCATCCTCTGACACCGGCACCCCCGGCAACGACTCCGACAAGGGTTTGGCTGCCATGTTGTTGGCTGCGATTGTCTCCGCGATGCTGGTAGCCGCCGACGCTCTGATCGACTCCTATGCCGACGGCCACCTGCTCGTCGGCTGGACCATTTTGTGGGCGGTGGGATTTATCGCCATGGCTGTATTTGCCGGTACCGCGCGCAACGCAGCGAAGAAATTGCTGGCAGGCGTTGGCAAATGGCGCGCTGGCCATGGGCAACGACAAGCTGATCGCGCGCTGTTGGCATCGGCCGAGCACGACCCTCGCATCATGGCGGACCTGCAGGCCGCCATCGAACGCAGCCGAGTTCAACGCCAGAAGGTGCAACTTGCGCATGGCCGCGCCTGGGTGGAACATCGCCCTGTGGGCACACTCAACGCCGCCTATCCCGGACCCCGCACGGTGTTCCGGTCATCCCCCATGACCGGCTTGCCGGTGCACTTGCAGTACTTGCCTGGCTGAATGCTGAATTCGGCGTTCGACGGCCACTGACTACTGATCAAGCGGCGAGTCGGATTTCGATTCGCGCCTTGGTGTCGGTCAATTCCTTGGGCAGGTGGTAAGCCAGTTGCTGGAACAGGTCTGCATGCAGCTTAAGTTCGGCCTGCCACGCCGCTTTGTCGATGCTGGTTACCGTATTGAATTGCTCGGACGTGAAGTTCAGACCCGTCCAGTTCAACTCCTCATAGGTCGGGCTGATGCCGAACACGTGTTCCAGGCCCTGGGCGGTCCCTTCGATACGGTCGATCATCCACTTGAGTACACGCATGTTTTCGCCATACCCGGGCCACACGAACTTCCCGTCTGCGCCTTTGCGAAACCAGTTGGTGGTGTAGATTTTGGGCAATTTCGCACCTGAAGCCGCCAGCTTCTCGCCCATGCCGAGCCAATGCTGGAAATAGTCGCTCATGTTGTAACCCATGAACGGCAACATCGCAAAAGGATCACGGCGCACGACGCCCTGCTGGCCGGCAGCCGCTGCTGTGGTTTCTGAACCCATGGTGGCAGCCATGTAGACGCCCTCAACCCAGTTGCGGGCCTCCGTGATCAAGGGCACGGTGGTGGAGCGCCGGCCCCCGAAGATGAACGCATCAATCGGCACTCCTGCCGGGTCGTCCCAGGCACTGTCCAGCGCAGGGTTGTTGGTCGCGGCGACCGTGAATCGTGCGTTGGGATGCGCCGCCGGGCGCGGTTTGCCGTCAGTACCTGTTGCGTTGGCAATCGCGGGTGTCCAGTCCTTGCCTTGCCAGTCGATCAGGTGCGCCGGCAATGCGCCGGCGGCGTCCTTTTCGAGGCCTTCCCACCACACGTCACCATCGTCGGTCAGCGCGACATTGGTGAAAATCACGTCGCGGTGGAGGCTGGCCATGCAGTTGGGATTGGTCAGAAGGTTGGTGCCAGGAGCGACGCCGAAATATCCCGCCTCGGGATTGATGGCATACAGTCGGCCATCCGAATGCGGCTTGATCCAGGCGATGTCATCACCGATGGTGGTGACCTTCCAGCCTTCAAAACCGGTCGGCGGGACCAGCATCGAGAAGTTGGTTTTTCCGCAAGCGCTGGGAAACGCTGCTGCGACGTGGTATTTCTTTCCCAATGGGTTGGTCACGCCCAGGATCAGCATATGTTCTGCCAGCCAGCCCGGATCGCCACCGGCTTTGTTCGATGCCGATCGGCCCATGTTGGACGCTATACGCAGCGCAAAACATTTCTTGCCCAACAAGGCGTTGCCGCCATAGCCGGAGCCATAAGACCAGATCTCGCGGGTTTCGGGGTAATGCACGATGTATTTGGTCTTGTTGCACGGCCACACAGCGTCCGCCTGGCCCGGTTGTAGCGGCGCACCGACGCTGTGCACGCAAGGCACGAAGGTGCCGTCCGTCCCCAACACGTCGTAGACCGCCTTGCCCATGCGCGTCATGATCTTCATGTTGACGGCGACATAAGGGCTGTCGGACAACTCGACTCCGATGTGCGAGATATGCGAGCCCAAGGGGCCCATGGAAAATGGCACAACATACATCGTGCGCCCGCGCATGCACCCGTCGAACAGGGCCGGCGTGCCGTCCGACTGGCCGTGCTGGAGCATCGCCCGCATCGCGTCGGGCTGCATCCAGTTGTTGGTCGGTCCGGCATCGGCCTTTTCGCGGGAGCAGATAAAGGTGCGGTCCTCGACCCGAGCCACATCACTTGGGTCGGAGCAGGCCAGGTACGAATTGGGGCGCTTGACCGGGTTGAGTTTGCGAAACGTGCCCCCCTCCACCAGCTGATGGCACAAGCGCTGGTACTCCTCGTCCGAGCCATCACACCAGTAGATACGTGCGGGTTTGGTCAATGCCGCGATCTGCCCGACCCAGGCCAGGAGTGCAGGGTTCCTGACGTAAATCGGGGGTTCGAGGCGGATGCCTGCCCCAGTGCTTGTGTCCATGAAAAACTCCAGAGGTAAAAATCACTTTTTCAAAGGAAACGGGTTGCCACACCTCCCCGCTATCCTGCTGCGGCATTCACTTTGAAAAAATGACTGGACTCAACCCGTGCGCAACGGCGCGGCTTGCCGCGTTGTTGAACAGGCACCCCGCAGATCGCAGGGTGAATCCCTGGTGCTGGTAGGGGGTGTTTCACGTCGCGCCAAAAGAGCTGGTGCCGCAATTCTATGAACGACCCAGAAGGTTACCGCGTGGTTACGGTCAATAGTTATGCAAAACTCGCATTAGTTTATGCCTGAAAACTCCAATGTTGCCCGCGCAAACTCCCGGTCTGAAACGCAACGAGGTGTTCCCCACCGTACCGACGGTAGCGCAGTCTGGTTTTCCCGGCTTTGCGGCCACAGCCAGAGGTGGCAGTTCGCGCGGCAGTGAATCGCTGACATTGCGGCACCGTCTTGCAGGTGCCTGCCTGTCGCGGGTCAGGCCATGAAGACGGCGATGAATGCCAACAGGAACATCAGTACGCCGCCGGCAACCGGCAGGATGAGCGGCATCATCGGCACGATTCTTTCAACCGGGTCCGTGGACGTTTCTGGCGGTTGCGTGTGACTCGACTCGGACATGGCATTCCTTGATGGGCTGGTTCATGAGGACAAGCAAGATTTTAGCCCCAGGCATACCAGGCACGGTGTCTGCATCCGGGATCGGGAGGCCAGGGCTCCTCATCGGTACAGCGATAAGGCCGCAATGCGCCGCTCTATCTCAGCCATCTGTTTCACATACGCTGGTTGTCCCAGGCCACCAAAGCGGCGCTTGAATTCGGCCTCAGCCATGAACTCGGGAAGGTCGCGCACGTCGGGCAGGAGATCCGCCTCGCGCAGCCCGGCACCCAGCGCCCGGTACAGGCGCGCCGCGCTGCGTTCGCTGGAGGTTGCCAACTCTCCAAACCGTGTGCCGGCGCGGTCGGCGGCGATGTCGTTGAAGGAAAACCCGCTTCCGCCACGCGAGTCGTCTACTTCCTTGTACAGGCCCACCGCATCCGACAAGGGACTGCCGGCGCTGGCCGCCAACGCAGCCGAAATGGTGAAGTGCTGCGGAAAATCCGTGCGGCCTGCCAGCGTCACGGTGGTGCGCTGCGGCCGGGGCCAGGTGCGGGCTGCGGGCACCAGCGCCGCCAGCCCTTTGCCATTGACATAAAACGCCAGCACGACCAGCAGGGCCCGGTTTTCGGCAATTGCGTCCCCGCCGGCAGCCCGCTGTTGGGCGAGTTGCAGCATCGGCCGCAACAGTTCATCCAGGGTCAGCGCCTGGGCCTGGCCGCCGCGGTTGGTGAGCTCCACCAGTTGTGCCTGGTAGGCCTGCCAGCGGACCTGGTCCTCGGCCGGCACGAGCGCAGCCTTGATCTGCCCGGCAACCGCGTCATTCCACTCGAAGATGACCTGCAACA
>JAYVRP010000002.1:0-9359 GCA_043776215.1 Rhodoferax sp.
ACCAGGCGGTCGGCCCACAGGTCCAGCGCCTGCGGGTGGGCGTTCAGGGTCGGGGCAATCACGTCGGTCACGTCGCGGCCCACATGCATATGCACACCAAGCCCGGCGATACACACCGCGAGCCGCTGCACGTCGTCGTCGGCCTTGCGCAGGCCGAAGTGCCGGCACAACACGGCCACCAGCGAGTCGTGCATGGGGCGGATGCCGGTGGAAATTTCTTCTTCCCACAGGCCGGTGGGCTCGATCATTTCGCGCGCGTGCAGTTTCATGCACTGGCGAGCCATTTCGCCTTGCTTGAGAGGCTCCAGAAAACTTGCATACAGGGCGTGCAGTGCTTGTGCCAGGGTCAAAGCGGGGTCGGTATACCGGGCGATGTCCTTGGTCGGAGAACCCTGGGACTCGAAAAACACCGCACGGTACAGGCCCGCCTTGTCACCAAAGTAATAACTGATGGCGGCAATGTTCGTGTGCGCGGCTTCAGCGATCTCGCGCGTGGAAGTTTTCTCGAAACCCTGCTGCGCGAACAAGGCCAGCCCGACCCGCAACAAGCGTTCGCGCGACAGCTCGCCGTCCTGGCGCAGCGGCTTTGGGTGATCGGCGGTTTTGGCACTCATGGGCCGCGATGCTACCAAAATAAATCAAACGATTGATTGACTTATGGTGTGTAGGCCCTTTGCGAACCGGCTGCAACGGCTGACACCTCGGCCATCGCGGGCGACCGGTCACGCCAGCGCGCGCAGGAATCGCCAGGCCATGGCGACTGCCAGCAGCGACAACACGGCACCGCCGCCATACAGCGCCAGCGATGCGTGCTGAACGATGTCCATGCTCAGGTGCTGGTCGAGTCCGATGGCATTGCCGGCCAGCCCCGCCAATGCCGCGCTGATGGCACCGCCCAGCCCTTGCAGAGTGGGAATGGCGCCAGCCGTTTCGTCTTCCTGGCCGGGCTGCGTGCTGGCCATGATGCGCTGGTTGATGAACATGTTGCACACGCCGAACCCGATACCGACCAGCAGCAGGGATGCCAGAACCAGCGGCAGTGGCTGCGTCGCGGTGCTCACGGCCAGGCCTGCCAGGCCCGCAGTCAGCAAAGCCGGGCCGCCAAGCACGGCGCTGCCTTGCCAGTGCGGGTGCAAGCGCGACACCAGGATCGCGGTGATCGACCAGGCGAGCGCGTGGGTGGCACCGAAATAACCGGCCAGCGTCGGACTCAGGCCCCGGTACATCTGAAGGATGTACGGCCCGTACACGTAGACCGGCGCTTGCGCCAGCGGCATCAGCAGCAACACCCACAGGCCCAATGACACCGGGTGGCGCAATTGCGGGAAGCAGGTGGGAAACAAGTGCGGCGCACGCCTTTTGTCGATGCGCAGCACCAGCACTCTCAGACCGATACCAGTCAGCACCAGACACGCACCCAGCCAGGGGACGCGTGGCCGGTCGGCGGCGGCGATGGCCATCACGCCGAGCGCCAGCAGCAGCAGTCGCCCCAGCGGCGCTGACTGGCGCACGGGCACTGGAATCGCCTGCCGGTGCAGGATCCTCCAGCCCACGACCAGCATTGGCGCAGGCAGCAAGGCCGTGGCGACGAACGCGGCGCGCCAGGACCAGACCTCCGTCAGCCAGCCGCCCGCCAAGGGGCCCAGCAGGATGGCCACCCCCCAAGTGGCGGCCTGGATGCCGAACACGCGAGGGACCACCGCGTTGTCGAACAGTTCGCGTACCAGCGCATAACTCAGGGCAACCAGCATTCCTTCACCCAGGCCCTGCAGCGCCCGCCCCACCAGCACCAGAAAAATCGACGGCGCGACTGCCGCCGCAACGCTGCCGAGCGAGACCAGAAAAGCCGCACCGGCCATTGTCCGCCAGGAGCCGAAACGCGCCTTGGCAGGTGCCATCATCACCGCCCCGAGGATGGTGGTCACGAGGTAGACACTGGTGGCCCAGCTGATGAACGCGGCAGCGTTCAGGTCGTCGACCGCGCTGGGCATGACCGTGCTGGCCATGTACCAGATCATGGCGTGCATGGCGACCCCCAGATTGACCAGCACCAGCGGCGCCAACTGGCGGCGTGTCAGGCCGGTCGGTTTATCCGGCATCCGCGACCCACGTTGGCCTGCCGCCCGCGCGGGTCACCGTTTCGGCCCTGGCGTCAGGTCGGACCGTTGTGTTGTCGCACCAGTGCGATTCACGTACCGGTGGTCAGCTGGCATCGATACCCAGCCCGCGAACAAAGGGCACCCACTGGGCACGCTGCGCCTGGCCATACGCATCGGCCTGCTCCGGTGTGGACGGGCCCAGCGCCTCCGATGCTCCCTGCATCAGCCGGTCCTTGATGGCGGGGGCCTCCAGCGCCTTGTTCAACGCGATGTTGAGGCGCGATATCACGTCGGCCGGCGTCTTGGCCGGTGCAAACAGGTTGTTCCAGGTCGTGGCCTCGTAATTGGGCAGGCCCTGCTCGGCGAAGGTCGGGACGTTGGGGTTCACAGCACTGCGTTTCTGGCCCGAGACCGCCAGCAGCGTGGCCCGACCCTGCGCGGCCACGGGCCCGGACGACACGAACCCGTCGAACAGCAGGTTCACGTGACCCCCCGACAAATCGATCAGTGCCGGCCCATTGCCTTTGTAGGGCACATGCAGCAGCGAGATGTCCGCCGCCCTGGCAAAAGCTTCGCCCACGATATGGCTGATCGACCCCGCGCCGCCGGAGCCGTAGGTGACCTTGCCGGGGTTGGCCCGGGCGTAGGCGATCAGCTCCTTGAGGGCCTTGGGCATGGCGGCACTGGCCACCAGCACCAGCGGTGTGCGCGCCACCAGCCCGATGGGGCGCAGGTCGCGCTCCACGTCAAATGGCAAGGTCTTGTACAGGCCCACGTTCATCACCAGTTGCGAGCTGGTACCCAGGCCGATGGTGTAGCCGTCCGGGGCGGCCTTGGCCACCACGTCGGTGCCCACCGAGCCGCCGCCGCCCGTACGGTTATCGACCACGATGCTCTGGCCGAGCGATTCCCCCATGACGCGGGCCAGGTCGCGCGCGATCACGTCGTTGCCGCTGCCGCTGCCAAATGCCACCACGAGTCGGATCGGCTTGTGGGGGTAAGCCTGCGCCAGCGTGGTGGTGCTTGTACCGGTCAACAGTGCCCCAGCCGCCATCGTGCCGAGGAAGGTGCGCCGATTCGGAGTGTTCGTACAGTGCATGAGGTTCTCCAGAGTTTGCGGGTTGAGCCGGTGTGGCTGTCAGGCCGCGTTCAATGCCGCCAGCAGGGCCATGGGCACCTGCAGCGGCATGGCCAGCAGGATCTGCCCCATGCCCTTGCCCAGCGGGTCGTTGCGCATCGAGCTCATGCCGCCGCCGTCCAGCGCCTGTTCACAGACGAAGTTGAAAGCGTGAATGCCCGGCACCTCGAAGCGGGTCACGCGCCCCTTGACCAAATGCGCCAGCCAGGTGGCGACGGCCGCCTCGGTGAGTTGCGCGCGCAACAGCGGCAGCAGCGAGGGCGAACGGGCGATGACACCGATGTTGGAGATGTCGCCCTTGTCACCGCTGCGGGCCCAGGCCAGCCGGACCAGCGGCACCGTTTGCACTTCACTGGCCGAGGGTGTGTCGGACGATAGACCCGTGCCCGCGCCAGCCGGCAGCGCGTGGCTGGTGGCTGAGCCTACTCCCTCGGGCTGGGGCACGGGAATCTCCAAGCCGTTGATCGTGACCGTCGGGCGCAACCGAGCCTTGGACAACAGGAACGCATATTGCCGGATCGACGGTGACGCCGAGGCGCGTCCGCCGCCCGAACCGGTGGTGCCCGGCGACCAGGACGTGCCAGCCGGCGCCACTTCGCGCGCCAGCAGGTCGAGGGCTTCCTTGCGCCCGTGGGTGGCCGTCACGCGCAAGATCGCCTCGCGTGTGTGCTGTGCCTGCGCATGCGGGCCGTAACACGACTCGGCACCCAGCACCTCGATGTTCGTGGCCGTGTACGGCGCGAGCCCCAGCTGCGCCAGCAGGGCCGACGTACGCTCGAGAATCGCGGCTCCGGTGCGCCGGGCCTTGGCCACCGCGTCGAACCCCACGATGGTCAGTTGCGCCGAGGTCTTGAAGCCTTGCATGTGGGTGGCGCAGACCTTGTAGTGGTCGGTGGGCGCGCGTCCGCGTGCGCCGCGCACCAACACCCGATGCGGCCCGTTCTGGGCCAAGGTGACCTGGGTGAAATCGCAGACCACATCGGGCAGCAGGTACAGCGTCGGGTCGCCGATTTCGTACAGCATCTGCTCGGCGATCACGGCGGGTGTCACCTTGCCGCCGCTGCCGGCGGGCTTGGTGCAGGTGAAGCTGCCGTCGGCCTGGCACTCGACGATCGGGTACCCGATGGTGGCCCAGCCGGGCACGGTGTCCCAGTCGGTGTGCAGGCCGCCGGTGGCCTGGCAGCCGCATTCGATGATGTGACCGGCCAGGCTGCCTGCGGCCAGACAGTCGTAGTCGGTGGAGGTCCAGCCGAACTCGTGCATCAGCACGCCCAGGGTCACCGCCGAATCGACACAGCGCCCGGTGATCACCACCTGCGCACCGGCTTCCAGCGCGGCTTTGATCGGCAATGCGCCCAGGTAGGCGTTGGCGGTCAGCACCTGGCGTGGCAACTCTGCGCCACTCTGCATCTCGCGCACCGGCTCGGTAGCGTCGCGCAACTCCGGCAGCAGCGGCATCACGTCGTCGCCGCTCACGACCGCGATCTTCAGTGTCACCCCCTGCTCGGCGGCCAGCGCAGCCAGGGCGGCGGCGCAGCCCAGCGGATTCACGCCGCCGGCATTACTCACCACGCGGATACCCCGGGCGACTACATCGCGCAACACCGCCTTCATGGCCACAGTGACAAAGTCGGTGGCGTAACCGAGCTCGGGCTTCTTGAGGCGCGCGCCGGCCAGGATGGACATGGTCAGTTCGGCCAGGTAGTCGAACACCAGGTAGTCAATCTGCCCGCTCGCCACGAGTTGCGGCGCGCCCACGCTGCTGTCACCCCAGAATCCCGAGGCTCCACCAATACGAACGAGGCGTTCCCCTGTCTGGTTGTCAGTCATGTTGCTCCTTTGGCCCGTATGTGGCACAGGACTGCCTAACGCCCGGGCCACACCGGCTTGCGCTTTTCGCGGAACGCAAGCTGCCCTTCTGCGGCGTCCTCGGTAAGGGCGAACAGGCCGATCTGGCTCTCGGTGAATGCCATCGACTCCTCGAATGCCATGGCGTCGATCTTCTTCATGGTGTACAGGCCGCGCCGGATGGCGGCCGGGGACTTGTCGAGCATGCGGCCCAGCAGCCAAGCCACACCGGCGTCGAGGTCTTCGCTGATGTGGTTCACCAGACCGTGCTGCAGCGCGTGCGCCGCGCTCAGGGGTTCACCGGTCAGGCACATCTCGGCCAGCACGCGGCGCGGCAACAGGTGGCCGATCACGCTGAGCACCTGGGCCGGGAATATGCCAACCTTCACTTCGGGCAGGCCGAAGATCGCGTGCGGGCTTGACACGGCCATGTCGCACATGCCCATGATGCCCATGCCCCCGGCCATGCAGGCGCCGTTCACGCGGGCGATCAGCGGCACAGTGGATTGCCGGGCTTGCCGGAACAGGTTGGCGAAGCCGAGGTGGGGCTCGGAGTAGTCGAATTTGAACGACTTGCCGCTGGACAGGTCGGCACCGGCACAAAAGGCGCGGGTGCCGGCTCCGGTGACCACCACCGCGCGCACCTCGCGGTCACGGTTGGCACGCGTCAGGGCGTCGCTCATGCCCGACAGGACGCCAGGGCTGATGGCGTTGCGTTTGTCTTCCCGGTTGATCGTCAACCACATCACGGGGCCACGCATCTCGGTCAACAGTTCGGCAGGGGTCTCGGTGTTCATGGGAGTCCTTGTAGAGGGGGTGCAGAGGCAGGGTAAAAACGCCGGTACTTACTCGCACGCGGCGCCCGAGGCGAGGAGCGACTTGATGCGTGTGTCGTCGTAGCCAGCTTCGCGCAGGATCTCGCGGGTATGCTGGCCCAGGCGCGGGGGAGGGAGTGCGCGGCCCGGTGGTGTGCCGGACCACTCGCTGGGCACCGCCATCTGGCGGATGCGCCCCAGCGTCGGAAGGTCCATCTCGCTGAAGAAGCCGATGTCGTCCAGGTGCGGGTCGTCCAGCAGGGTGTCGAAGGTATGCATGGGGAACACGGGGATATCGCTGCCCGCCAGCAGCGCCTGCAACTCGGCGGTGCTGAGGCCCGCAATCACGTCGGACACCATCGCGTAAAGCGCCGTGATGTGCTGGGTCCGGGTGGTGATGCTGGCCAGCCGCGGATCGGTCTCGAACAGTGTGGGTTGCCCTGTGGCCTGCAGGAACGCCTTCCAGTTCGCGTCGGTGTAGATCAGGCAACACACATGGCCGTCGCGTGTCCGGTAGGGCCGGCGTTCGGGCGAGAGCAGGCGCGGGTAGCCAAAATCGCCCTGGGCCGGCACGAAGGTCTGGCCGTACAGGTGGTCACCCAGCACCTGCGGCACCATCGTCTCGAACATCGGCACATCCACACGTTGCCCGATGCCGGTGCGTTCGCGGCCGTACAGGGCGGCGGAAATCACGCCAAAGGCGTACAGGCCGACCGAGCGGTCGGCGATCGTGATGGGCGCGTAACGCGGAATGTCGCCACTGGCGAGCGCCATGGCCTGGGGCAAGGCACACGCGGCCTGGATCAGGTCGTCGAAGGCGGCGTTGGCGGCATACCGCCCGCGTTGCGAAAAACCGAACATGCCGGCGTAGATCAGGCGCGGGTTGACGGCGGCCAGTGCCTCGTACCCCAGGCCCAGGCGCTCCATCGCCTGGGGCCGCACGTTGTAGGCCAGCACATCGGCATCACGCAACAGGTCGATCAAGGCATCGCGACCCCCGGGCGTTTTCAGGTCGAGCACGATGCTGCGCTTGTTGCGGTTCATGACCAGGAACAGTGGCCCCATCTTTTGCTGGCCTTGCGGGCCGATGTTGCGCACCACATCACCACCGGGCGATTCGACCTTGACCACGTCGGCACCCAGGTCGCCCATCATCTGGGTCGCCGACGGCCCCATGAAAATGCTGGTGATGTCGATCACGCGCACCCCGCGCAAAGGTCCGCACGTTGCGGCCGGTGGTGTCTCCGATGCCATCGACAAGCCTTTGAATTGGAAGTTGCAGCGACAGATTCTATTGAGCATTCCAAAGCTCAAGGCAACCTAAAGGCAAACTAAAGGCGGACGGGCGGCAGGTAGGCACGCGCTGTGTCGGCAACCGGCCTGCCAGGCAGTGCGGCCGAGCCGCCATCGGCATTACGCTTTCGGTTGGTCGCTGTGCGACACATCCAAACCGTCGGCGACGTACGCCGGCCCTTTCATGAGCCACACGATGACGCAACCAATACTCACGGTGAGCACCAATGTCCAGAGGAACACCACCAGCCCGATCATCACGAAGTCGAACTGCATCAGGTTGCGTTCGAGTTCGGCCGGCGTGGCAGCTGTGAACAAGAAGCGGGCTGCCACCGCCATCGATGCCGCCAGCAGTGAGCCCGCCACGCCAAACCGGGGCATCAGGCGCAGCAGGCGCCATTCGAACCCGTAGGGAGTGCGTTGAAAACCGGGCAGTTTCTGGAACCAGTCCATGGGCATGTGGAAGCGCACGAACAATGGCGGGCTCTCAGGCCGTACCCAGCATATGGTCTTTGGCCAGAAAATACTTGCGAGCGTACGCCACCAGTTGCCCGTCGGTGGGGTGGTCGACCGTCTCCACACCGACGACCTTGTCGATCAGGCCATGGTCATGGGCATGGATGTGCTTGATCAGTTGCAGCTTGGCCTGGGCCGGGCCCACCACCAGGATTTCCTGCGCTCCCTGGAGCGCATCGGCAATGGCGTGGTAATACCCCTGCTCCTCGGCTTTGCGGCCCGTGCCGATGCCACCGCTCTTGGCATGCAGGTGCTGGTGCGGATGGGCCGGTTGGACGACGGATTTTTCGACGTCATCGGGGCTGATGTGCATGATGTGGGCTGCAGAATGGTCGAGCCAGACAACGGCATGGTAGTGGGACATGGGTTTCCTTGTTCAAAAGGAGTTCACCTTAGCGCGTTGCCGATTTCACGTATTGACCAAGGTCACAACGGGTGATTTTGCGTGCCAGGCACTGCGGGTATGTTTTGCCGGCCGTGCCGGAGCAACACCAGCGCGAACCCGGCACCGCTGACAAACCCGCTCAGGTGCGCCGCAACCACCACGTTGAAACCCCAGTTGGGGTCGTAACCGACGGGTTGCGACCACGCGTGTTCGCTGAGCAGCTTGGCACCCATCGCGGCCAGCAACACGCCAGAGACGGCCCGCGTGCCGGTGTGCCGCAAGGCATGCACCGACAACACGGCCAGCATGGCGCACAGCAGGCCCGAGAGCCCTCTGTACCCGGCCACCTGAGGCCACAACACAAGGGCCAGCGTGCCCACCGGCCAGGCAAGCAGGGTGGCCAGCACCTCGGTCCGGCCCGCATTCAGGTAGGCCCCCAGAATGGCAAGCACTCCAAGGGCCGCCAGATTGCCGACCAGGTGCGCGCCGGACAGGTGCGCCAGGCTGGCGGTCCACAGGACCCACGGCTGGCGCCACCAACTCTCGGCCTGCCAGGCCAGCGGGCCGGACACCTGCAAGTACCTGACGGTCGCACAGCCGATACCCAGAAGCACGCACGTGGCGGGCCACGCGAACCCGCCGGATTGCCCATGGTGCAAAGTCGCCATGCCCACAGCATAGGGCAGGCGCGGCGCGGCAGTGGCCCGCCGCAGCAGCGCTGCCAGCCGCTACTTGATCAGCGCCTGGACGGGCTTGAACATCGGGTGCTCCGCGCTGCGCAACCACTCGAACGCCACCATTTCGGTGCTGACCAGTTCAGCGCCGTTGCCTGCGAGCCGGTCGAATGCCGCGTCGCGGTTGCGTTCGTTGCGCGAGCTGCACGCATCGGTGACCACCCAGACCTCGAACTCCTGCTCCAGCAGCTCGAGCGCGGTTTGCAGCAGGCACACATGCGCTTCGCAGCCGGCCAGCACGATGCTGTTGCGCTCGGGCCGGTCGGACGCAGGCACGGCCTTCTGAAGGTGCTTGGGCAGACTGCGCGCATTGCCTCCTCCAGCAGCGGAGCGCTGGGGTGGGCGCAAGCAGTCGCTCAGG
This sequence comes from Rhodoferax sp., assembly GCA_043776215.1. GTDB lineage: Bacteria > Pseudomonadota > Gammaproteobacteria > Burkholderiales > Burkholderiaceae_C > CAISIP01. The sequence continues at coordinate 9,190 of JAYVRP010000002.1, forward strand.
CCGTCAGGGCAGGCGCTGAAGGACATCTTGGGCAGGATGCGCCCTTTGCATTCGGTGATCACCGCGCGCAACTCGGGCAGGCTTTCCCCCAGCTTGTCGGGGTTTTGCTCGGTGCCGAAGACCGGCACCCGCAGTGTTTGTGCGATGCGGGCCAGCCGCACCGCGTTGGC
>JAYVRP010000003.1:0-2798 GCA_043776215.1 Rhodoferax sp.
TCGATCGACGTGGCGACGGTGGCGCGCCGCCTGGGCCACATCGACCAGGTGCACGAGTCTGACCGCCCGGAGCATGTCATCGCCGGGCACCTGGCCCACGATGTGGCTGAGGCGTCGGTGCGCCAGGGGGCGGAGGTCACGCTGACCTCGATCTTTGCCGTGGACAAGATGCAGGCCAGCCGGCACGAGGTCGAGCATGCCCAGTCCGAGGGCATCACCATCCGCGATGGCATGGCGCCGGTGGCCGTACTGCGCGACCCCGATGGCCGCGCCATCGGGCTGCGTGTGGTGCGTTGCGAGGCAAAGATCGTGGGCGGGCGTCTCGATGTCAAGAACATCGCGGGTACCGAGGAGGACATCCTGGCCGACCTGATCGTGTCGGCCATCGGCCAGGCGGTCGATTTCTCCGGCCTGGAGGAGTTCAACAACGGCAAGGGCGCGATCAACAGCGACAAGAATTACCAGGTGCAGGGCCAACCTGGCTTCTTCGTCGGTGGTGATGTGGTGCGCCCGCACCTGCTGACCACCGCCATCGGGCATGGTGCGATCGCGGCCGACGGCATCCACCGCTTCCTGCAGAACGAAGCCATCGAGAAACGCCCCAGGATCGACGTGCACGCGTTCGATCTGAAACGCAAGATGCTGGAGAAGGGTTATGTGTTCAGCGAGGTGCACGAGCCGATCCACGGCACCGACAAGAGCACGGCGGCCATCCACAACTTCGACGATCGTTCCGACCGCTATGTGATCTCCCACAAGGAGCTGTACCTGGGGCATTTTCCGTACCTGGCACGCAACCGGCGTGGCATGGTCTCGCTGACGGCCGCAGAGGCGCTGAACAACTTCCAGGAGCGCCTGCAACCCCTGCTCGAAGCGCAGGCGGTGGCCGAGGCGAAGCGTTGCATGAGTTGCGGCCAGTGTTTCGAGTGTGACAACTGCGTCGTCTATTGCCCGCAGATCGCGGTGTTCAAGGTACCGAAGTCCAAGTCCACCACCGGGCGCTACGTGGACACCAACTATGACCGGTGCATCGGTTGCCATATCTGCGCCGACGTGTGCCCGACCGGGTACATCAAGATGGGGCTGGGGGACTGAACCCGTGCTGCGGCCGAACCCGTTCCTGATGGCCGTCGCCGCGTGGGGGCTGGGTGTCGGCCTGTTGTTGGGCGCGGGCGTGGCTGGTGCCGAAGCTGCGCAGCCCGGCGCGACCCGCGTGTCGCAGCCGGTGATCGAGGCGGCGCGTGGTGGCCAGTGCGTGGAAGACCCGGCCGTGATGCGGCGCACCCACATGGAACTGCTCAAGCACCAGCGTGACGACACCGTGCGCGGTGGCATCCGCGGCGCCAAATACAGCCTCAAGGGCTGCATCAGTTGCCATGCCAGCCAGACCAGCGGCAGCGTGGCGGCGGCGCCGACCAACTTTTGCGTCAGTTGCCACAGTTACGCCGCCGTCAAGATCGACTGCTTCGAATGTCACTCCACCAAACCATGACGCCCGAAGCATCCGCGCCGCGACACGCTGGACCAGTGACCGGGACGAGCGCGTCCCGGCGTGGCTTTTTGGGGGTCGCCGCCGCCGGCTTGGCCGGTATCCTGATCGCCCCGGGCGTGCGGCTGATCGAGATCGCGCAGGCCGCAGCGCCCGCAGGCAGCGACGCCAAGGCAACGGTGCGCTGGGGCATGCTGATCGACAGCACAAAATGCGCCACTGGCTGCACCGACTGTGTCACCGCCTGCAACACCGAAAACGGCCTGTCCGGCGGCACCCGCGCGACCGATTCGCAGTGGATCCGCAAGGTCGAGATCAAGGAAATCAAGACCGGCAAGACCCAGTCGCTGCCCATGATGTGCCAGCATTGCGCCGAGCCGCCATGTGTGGACGTCTGCCCCACCGGCGCATCGTTCAAGCGCGCCGACGGCATCGTGCTGGTGGACAAGCACAGTTGCATCGGTTGTCGCTACTGTGTCATGGCCTGCCCCTACAAGGCACGCTCCTTCGTGCACGCGCCGGTGAGCGACCAGAAGCCCGACGTGCCGCGCGGCAAGGGCACCGTGGAGGGCTGCACCCTGTGCGTGCACAAGGTCGACCGCGGCGAGTCTCCTGCGTGTGTGACTGCCTGTTCCGCAGCCGGACACGGGGCCATGTTGTTCGGCGACCTGAACGACCCCGGCAGCGAGATCGCCCGGCGCGTGGCCGGCTACGCGACACGCCAGATCCGCGAAGACCTGAACCTGGATACCGGCGTGCGTTACCTCGGTGTGTGAAACGATGGCACCCGCACACGCGCCCACCACGAGAATGCCATGACGATTGCACTGCGTGAACTTCCAGGCGACAGCCCGGGTTATCGGTCCGCGGTGGGTGTCCTGCTGCTGTTGTCATGCGCGGCACTGGGCGCCTTCTGGACCATGGAGCACCACGGCCACATCGTCACCGGCATGGACAACCAGATCGTCTGGGGGTTGCCGCATGTGTTTGCCGTGTTCCTGGTGGTGGCGGCCTCGGGTGCATTGAACGTAGCGTCGATGGCGTCCGTGTTCGGCAAGACCGATCTCAAGCCGCTGGCACCCCTGTCCGGCATGTTGGCCATTGCCTTGCTGGTGGGCGGGTTGGTGGTTTTGCTGCTCGACCTGGGCCGGCCGGAGCGCCTGGTCGTGGCCATGACGCATTTCAATTTCAAGTCTATTTTTGCGTGGAACATCTTCCTGTATTCCGGCTTCATGGTGATCGTGATCACCTACCTGTGGACCATGATGGAAAACGGCATGGGCCGTTTCACGCCCGTGGCAGGCCTGGT
>JAYVRP010000004.1:0-2788 GCA_043776215.1 Rhodoferax sp.
CAAGCTCAAGACCCTGCTCGTGATCGACTGGCGCAAGAAGGCGAACGCCCGGTCACAGTTGAAGCTGTCGATCGAGGACACCCTGGACACCGGCCTGCCACGGGCCTATACACCAGAGATTTATAGCCAAAAGTGCACGGCCATGTTCGAGCATTTCTATGAGAGCTATCCGCAGCGAAACGGTGGGGTTTATGGGTGACGTGTTCTGGTGAGTGCCGCTGGCGCTTTCGGCATTTCGCTGCGCTACCAAACATTCAGCGACCTGCGCCATTGGCACGGGGGCCTCAGGCCGTGCCTGCCTTCACCTTCAACCTCCACGCATGCAGCAGCGGCTCGGTATACCCGCTCGGCTGCACCAGCCCCTTGAGCACCAGGTCCGTCGCGGCCTGAAACGCCGCGCCCTGCGGGTTCGACGCCATCGGTTTGTACAGCGGATCGCCGGCATTCTGCTTGTCCACCACCTTCGCCATGCGTTGGAACGTGGCGCGTACCTGGGCCTTGGTCACCACGCCGTGCAGTAACCAGTTGGTCATGTGCTGGCTGCTGATACGCAGCGTGGCGCGGTCTTCCATCAGGGCCACGTTGTGGATGTCGGGCACCTTGGAGCAACCAATGCCCTGGTCGATCCAGCGCACCACATAACCCAGGATGCCCTGGGCGTTGTTGTCGAGTTCCTGCTGCTTCTCGGCGTCGCTCCACTTCGGCGTTTTGACCACGGGGATGGTCAGCAGGTCGGTCAGGATCGCGTCGCGCTGGGTGTTGGCGTCGGCCTTTTCCAGCTCCTTCTGCACTGCCGCGACGTTGACCTGGTGGTAATGCAGCGCGTGTAACGTGGCGGCGGTGGGGCTCGGCACCCAGGCGGTGTTGGCACCTGCCAGCGGGTGGCCGATCTTGTGCTTCAACATGTCCGCCATCAGGTCGGGCATGGCCCACATACCCTTGCCGATCTGGGCTTTGCCACGCAGCCCGCACGACAGGCCGGCCAGCACGTTGTTTTTCTCATAGGCCTGGATCCAGGTGCTGTTCTTGATGTCGCCCTTGCGCATCACCGGGCCGGCGTGCATGCAGGTGTGCATTTCGTCGCCGGTGCGGTCCAGGAAACCGGTGTTGATGAAGGCGATGCGGCTGGCGGCGGCAGCGATGCAGGCCTTGAGGTTGACGCTGGTGCGGCGCTCTTCGTCCATGATGCCGAGCTTGACCGTGCTGTCCTTCAGGCCCAGTAGTTTCTCGACGCGGCCGAACAGTTCGCTGGCAAACGCCACTTCGGCCGGGCCATGCATCTTGGGTTTGACGATGTAGACCGAGCCCTTGCGCGAGTTGCACAGCCCTTTGCCGTCGGGGCCCACGCCATGGCCTTGCAGGTCATGCAGCGCGATCGTGGTGGTGACCACCGCGTCCATGATGCCTTCGGGGATCTCTTTTGTGCTGCCGTCTGCAGCGGTGTACAGGATGGCCGGGTTGGTCATCAGGTGGCCCACGTTGCGCACGAACATCAGCGAACGGCCATGCAGCGTCACCTCGCCCGTGCCGCCAGCGGCGGTGTAGACGCGGTCGGGGTTGAGCCCGCGCTGGAAGGTCTTGCCGCCTTTGGTCACGTCTTCGGTGAGTGTGCCCTTGAGGATGCCGAGCCAGTTGCTGTAGCCCAGCACCTTGTCCTGCGCGTCCACGCAGGCGACCGAGTCTTCGAGGTCGAGGATGGTGGACAAAGCTGCTTCGAGCACCAGGTCGCTCACGCCTGCCGGATCACTGGCGCCGATGGGGGTGCCGCGGTTGATGCGGATGTCGATGTGCAGCCCGTTGTGCTGCAACAGCACCGACGACGGGGCACCGGTGTCCCCCTGGTAACCGATGAACTGCTTGGCGCTCTTGAGTTCGGACGACGTGCCGCCGGGCAACGCCACAATCAGTTTGCCATCCTGCACGCGGTACCCGGTGGAATCGACGTGTGAGCCCTTTTTGAGTGGCGCGGTGCGGTCCAGCACATGGCGGGCATACGCGATCACTTTGGCGCCGCGCACCGCGTTGTAGCCCGGCCCCTTGTCGGCGCCGTCCGTCTCGGAAATGGCGTCGGTGCCATACAGCGCGTCGTACAGGGAGCCCCAGCGCGAGTTGGCGGCGTTCAAGGCGTAGCGTGCATTCAGGATCGGCACCACCAGTTGCGGCCCGGCCTGGGTGGCGAGTTCGGCATCGACGTTTTTCGTGGTGGCGGTGACGCTGGCCGGTTGCGGCACGAGGTAAGCGATTTTCTCCAGGAAGGAGCGGTAACTTTTCATCGCGCGGATCGGCCCGGGGTGGGCCTTGTGCCAGGCGTCGAGTGCCGTCTGCAGGCGGTCGCGCTCGGCCAGCAGGGCGATGTTTTTCGGTGCGAGGTCCGCCACGATGGCGTCGAAACCGCTCCAGAACGCGACGCTTTCCACGCCGGTGCCGGGCAACACCTGCTGCTCGATGAACTGGTGCAGTTCAGTCGCCACCTGCAGGCGGTGGATGGGGGTACGTGGGGTCATGTAATGCTCCGTGGGGTTCAATGGTCAAAAAATGCGAGGACGTCGTGCAGGCTGTCGCCGGAGCGGGTGGGCAGGGTGCCCAGTTCTTCGAAAGGCAGCTGGTGGCGGTTGACCCACAAGGTCTGGTAGCCGTACCAGGTGGCAGCCAGCGCATCCCATGCGTTGCTGCTCACGAAAGCCATCTGCCGCGCCGGCAGGCCGGTGGCCTGCTCGCCCAGCGCGTAGGCCTGCGGCGCCGTCTTGTATTTGCGGATGCTGTCGACGCTGATCACGTGGTCCAGCAA
>JAYVRP010000005.1:0-2787 GCA_043776215.1 Rhodoferax sp.
GTGCCGTCCGATGCCGACATGGCCACGGTGTCGAGCCACGCCAGGTCGGCTACCTGCTCTGGCCGTCCCTGGCGGGCCAACAAGCCAGGCGTGGCGACCAACAGGGTTTGCGTCAGCCCGAGGTTTTTGACGACGAGGCTGCCGCTGTCGTCCAGGCTGGGGCGCACACGCAAGGCCACGTCGACGCCTTCCTCGACCAGGTCCACCACGCGGTTGCTGACCCGCATGTCGACCCGCACCAGCGGATACCGCGCCAGAAACAGCGGGAGGATCGGGCCGAGGGTGGTTTGGGCCAGTGTCACCGGGCAGGCGACCCGCAGCAAACCGCGCGGCTCCCCCTGCACCTGGGCCACGGCCTCCACCGCCGCTTCGGCTTGCTCGCGCATCGCAACGCAATGGCGGTGGCACCGTTCGCCGGCTGCGGTCAAGGAAAGTTTGCGTGTAGTGCGGTGCAGCAGACGCACACCGAGGCGGGCTTCGAGCTCGGCGATCCGGCGTGACACCCGGGACTTGGGCAGCCCCAGCGCGCGTGCAGCGGCGGCAAATCCGCCGCGGTCGGCGACTTCTGCGAAATACAGCATGTCGTTCAGGTCTTCCATCGGATGTTCCTTTGTCTCACTGGCAGAACAATTAAACCTGAAATTTGGGTCTAGCGGTTTGATTGGATTGCCACCAAACTATATCCACGGTCGAGCACCCCTCAACCCCCGATTTTGATCACTCTCCAAGGAAACACCATGAAATTGCTTCACATCGATTCCAGCGTACTCGGCACCGCTTCTGTCTCACGTCAACTCACCGCCAGGATTACCGGCCAATGGCAAGCTGCCCACCCGGGTACGGTCGTGGAGTATCTGGACCTGGTGGCCCATCCGCCCGGCCATCTGGCTGCGGAGTCGCTGGGCTTCCGTATGCCAGCCGGTACCGAGGCGCTGAGCGATGCCCAGCGCCGTGAAAACGCGTTGTCCGAAGCGCTGGTCACCCAGTTTCTGGCTGCCGACGTGGTGGTGATCGGTGCGCCGATGTACAACTTCTCGGTGCCCAGCCAGCTCAAGGCGTGGATCGACCGGATTGCACAGGTGGGCCGCACATTCAAGTACACCGACAAAGGCCCCCAGGGTCTGGCGGCCGGCAAAATCGTGGTGGTGGTGTCCAGTCGCGGTGGTGCTTATGGCGATACATCCGCCTATGACCACCAGGAAAGTTACCTCAGGACTGTGCTGGGTTTCCTGGGGGTGACCGATGTGCGCATCGTCCGCGCCGAGGGTCTTGCAATGGGTGACGCCGCCAAAACCAAAGCACTCGACGCCGCAAGTGTTCAGGTTCGCGCCCTGTTGGGTACTGCCGCCAATGAGTCGGTGGTGACCGTCGCGGCCTGAATTGCCTGTATACCCGAGCGGCCGTATCTCGGCCAGACAGTGACCTTCACCCCGGGTCTGGCCTCGCGCAATCTCGACAAAGCTGCGGGGCCTTCGACCTGCATCTCGCAGATCGAGTCGTATCCAGACCCAGGGCTACTGCAGGAACCCCATCCCCCGGTTTTCGCGCACCTCGGGTTTGATACGGTGTTCGGCTTCCAGCTGTTCCAGGAACTCGACGTCACCCAGGGCTTCGTGGCCGCGCCAGAACTCGTTGGCGATGCAACGCCGCGACAGAAATTCGCGCACACGGCGCAACACCGGGGCCGGCCGCGCCAGATGCCGCCCGGCCAGCGCGACCACATTGTTGAGGTCGCGCCGTACATTGAAACTCGAACCCCGACGGGCCGCCAGGGTGAGCACAAAGTGAGAACACATCCGATCCAGCACCGGCGCTTCCCGGAGCACGGGTGATGCGAGCATCAATTCCCCCGAGCGTTCGCCAACCAATCGCTTGACCATCAGATACCTCCAGACCGGAAGTCAGTTGCACCATCACGCAGACCACGCCTGGACGAAAGATCCCACAAAAAAATCCCCGGCATCCGCTAAGCTTCAAGTGATGGACATCTTGACGCTGCAATCTGCCTTGGCCGAGTATTTCGCACCTTGGGTGCAAGCGCTGGACATGCGCGTGCAGTCCTGCGGCGCGGAGGGTGTTGACGTGCTTTTGCCACAGCAGGCGCAAATCGCGCGAGTCGGTGGCATGGTCTGCGGACAAGCCATGATGGCGGCCGCCGACACCTGCATGGCGCTGGCACTGGTCAATCACTTCAATGGGTTCCGGCCCTGCACCACGGTGCAGATGAACACCAGTTTTCTCAAGCCCTTGTCCGGTCAGGACGCACTGGTGTCGGCGCGCGTATTGCGGGCCGGAAAGTTGCTGGTTTTCGGCGAGATCGATATCCGTGGGGCCGCGGACGGCAAGAGCGTGTGTCGCGCCACCACCACGTACGCCCTGCTGTAACCATGCTGCGCTGGTTTGTCCGCCTGGTCCTTGCGTTGCTGCTGCTGGTGCCCGTGTTATTGGCGACCACCCTGTTCCTTGCGCTTGGCGATACCCCACTGGTTGTCAGCCAGGTGACGTTCACGCCGGAAAGTATCGAGCGCGCCAAACGCTTGCTCGAGCGCAACGACCCGCGTGGCATGCGGCCCGGCGTGCTCAGGACCATCGCGATGTCTCAGGAAGACCTGGATCTTGCCGCCAATTACCTGGCCAGCCGGTACGCACGGGGTTCGTCGCGTGTCGTCTTGCTGGATGGTTCGGCCACGGTACGCGCCACCTTCGCATTGCCGGCCAACCCCCTGGGGCGGTACCTGAACGTCGACGCGGCCTTTCGCCAGACCAGCAAACTGCCTGAAGTCGAAC
>JAYVRP010000006.1:0-2786 GCA_043776215.1 Rhodoferax sp.
GCCTACCTGCTGGCAACCTGGCACCCCTCTACCGCCCCTGGCGACCTGGAGCTGTCACCCGTCAAGTGGCTGGGGCTGGAGGTGCGCCATGCGCAGGAGGCCGGCGACGCGGGTGTGGTCGAATTCGTGGCCCGGTGCCGAGACAACGGACGGGCGCAACGCCTGCACGAGATCAGCCGTTTCGTGCGCGAGAACGGGCGCTGGTACTACATCGACGGACAGATAATGACGGCGGAACCAGCCTGACCGCCCGTCGCGAGGAGACCCCGCCATGACCCCGGAGTACAACGCCCTTCAGCCCGCGCACGCGGACGTCGAGGCCATGCCTGGACCGGTCCTGCTGGACTTCGGGACCAACTGGTGCGGCCATTGCCTGGCTGCGCAGCCAATCGTGGCTCAGGCACTGGAATCGCATCGCGGTGTACGCCATATCAAGGTCGAAGACGGCAGCGGGCGTACTCTGGGGCGTGCTTATGGTGTCACGCTGTGGCCGACACTGGTTTTTCTACGCGACGGCAAGGAGGTGGCCCGCCTGGTGCGCCCGCGCGAAGCTGGCGCTCTGGAACGGGCGCTGGCATTGATCGATTCCCCCCTACCGTGAACGACAAGGATTTCCCATGCAGCAACGACTTGGCGGCAAGGTCGCCGTCATCACCGGCGCGGCCTCCGGCATTGGCCTGGCCACCCTGAAGCTTTTTGTGGAGGAGGGTGCGCGCGTGGTCGCCGCCGATGTGCAGCAGGAGGCCGGCCGTGCGCTCGAGCGCCTGTACCCGGGGGCGGTCCGGTTCGTTATGTGTGATGTGACCGAGCCAACGCAGATCCGGGCGGCTATTGACCTGGCGGTGGCGTCGTTCGGCGGGCTGGACATCCTGTTCAACAACGCGGGGCGCGTAGGGTCCACGGCGGGGGTGGAGGATTGGGATGCGCCGGGCTGGGACGCCACGCAGGCCCTGCTGCTGCGCTCGGTGGCTGCGGGTACGGCCTTTGCCACGCCGCACATGAAACGCAGGGGCGGCGGCTCGATCATCAACACCTCGTCCATCTCCGCGCTGCAGGCCGGTTATGCACCGATTGCCTATTCCGTTGCCAAGGCCGGTGTACTGCATTACACACGCCTGGCGGCCACCGAGTTGTCGGCCCATCACATCCGCATCAATGCGATCGTGCCCGGTTTCATCGCGACCAGCATCTTCGGTGGCGCTTTCGGCCTGGACCTCGCGGGAGCACAACAAATGGCCGATGCGGTGGCGCAGCGCAGTGGCGTGGCCAACCCGGTCGGGCGTTCCGGGCAGCCCGGCGACATCGCGCAGGCGGCACTGTTCTTCGCCTCCGATGCGTCCACCTTCGTGACCGGTACCCACCTGACCGTGGACGGCGGCATCACGATCGGCCCGCGCCATGCGTGGGATCCCGAAACAGACGGGCCGATGCAGCAGGCGCTGGGTATTACCAAGGCGCAGGCACAGGCCTTGCGGGCGAGCCAGTGAGTCTTTCTACTGCGCGGGTCGCTGCGCCTTAACGGCCACATGACTTGACCGCCATGGACGCAACCGATCCTGGCACACGGTTTCACGCGCGTGACGTCCGTGAACTGGCCATGGCGCATGGTGTAGACCCCGCCCATGGCCTGCCCCAGGGCGAGGCGCAGTCGCGTTCGCTGCGGCACGGTCCCAATGAGCTCCTGGCCCGCACGCGACGCGGCCCGCTGGTCCTGCTGGCCGAGCAATTCACGGACTTCATGGTGCTGGTGCTGCTGGCCGCGGCCTTGGTTTCGGGCTTCATTGGCGACCTGACGGACACCCTCGTCATCCTCGTGATCGTATTTCTCAATGCCGCCGTCGGATTTGTCCAGGCCTGGCGCGCGGACAAGGCGATGGAAGCCCTGCAGCAACTGGCGGCCGCACGGGCCACGGTGCTGCGCGAAGGGCAGTTGCAGGTGGTTGCGGCCAGCGAACTGGTGCCTGGCGACATCGTACAGCTCGAAGCGGGAAACCATGTCCCTGCCGATTTGCGCCTGTTTGAATTGGCCCACCTGCAGGTGGACGAGTCTGCGTTGACGGGTGAATCCGTCACGGTGGCGAAGCAGACGGCCACCCTGGCGGATGCGGACAACAGCGCATTGGGCGAGCGCCTCAACATGGTTTTCAAGGGGACGACCGCCACCCATGGTCGCGCCCGCGGCCTCGTGGTCGCCACGGGAATGGCCACGGAGCTGGGCAAGGTGGCCCGGCTGCTTGACAGCGAGGACCGCACGACTCCGCTGCAGCGCCGCCTGGCTGCATTTGGCAAGCGCTTGGCCATCGCCGTGATCGGCATCTGCCTGGTGATATTTGTGGTGGGTGTGTTGCGTGGTGAGGCGCCACTGCTGATGGCCTTGACCGCGATCAGCCTGGCGGTGGCTGCGATTCCGGAGGCACTACCTGCAGTGGTCACGGTGTTGCTGGCACTGGGTGCACGTCGCATGGTGGAGGTGCATGCACTGGTTCGCCGCCTGCCGTCGGTCGAAACACTTGGCTCCGTCAGCACCATCTGCTCCGACAAGACCGGCACGCTGACCCAGAACCGCATGCACGCCGAGTTGTTGCTGGCACAAGGCCAGTCGTGGGTGCCCGGTGATGCCTTGCCCACCGAGGTACATCGCGAGGCCTTGCACGCCGCGGCATTGTGCAACGATGCGCACCACGCTGCCGATGCCGGCGCCGATGTCTGGCAGGGTGACCCGACGGAAACCGCCCTGGTGCTCGCAGCCCTGTCGGCGCAGATCGACAAGGCCGCACTGGACGTGG
>JAYVRP010000007.1:0-2784 GCA_043776215.1 Rhodoferax sp.
GTGAAGATGGCCGCTTCGTCAAACGTGGTCAGTGCCAGCTCCAGCCGCGTTGCCAGGGTGTTGTCGGCCAGGCCGCGCACCGTGCGCAACATGTGGACCAGTGCGGGAACGAACGGGTCGCCGGCGGCGCCGGCACCTGGTCCGCTCACAAATTGCAGCGTGTCCACGATGCGCTGGCGGATGCGCTCGCGCAGTTCGGCCGTGGCGGCATTGGTAAACGTGACCACCAGAATGCGCTGCACCTCCAGGCCACGTTCCAGCAGCAGGCGCAGGTACAAGCCGCAGATGTTCCAGGTCTTGCCGGTGCCGGCAGATGCCTCGATCAGGCTGATGCCATCCAGCGGGCAGGCGAACACGTCGAGTTCGGGCGAGTTGCTGGAGCGGTTCATGTCGGCTCCAGGTGCGTGCGCAAGGGGTCAAGTACCGCGTGCGCGCACTCCGCGAAATCTGTGAAGCCGTCGCCCACCGGGTCCGGCAAGCCGCGCAGGGCCAGCCGGTAGACGGCGTCGGACGCTTCGGCATGGGGCCTTTGCTTGCTCACCCGCCAGGCCTGCGCGGCGGCGCTGTCGCTGCCGCCCTTTTCCATGTAGCTCCAGGCGGATTTGGGAAAGAAATACAGCGGTTCGCGCAGGCCCCGCGCGTACAGGCGCACCAGGGTTTCCAGCACTGGCAGCGGTTCACTGCACGGGCGGAACCGGAACTGCCCGTCGCGGCCCTGCCACGTGCTCACCGGTGTCACGCCCGAGGGTGGGTCGACACACAACATCAGGTGGCGCAACCAGGCCGCCACATAGTCACCGGCGCGGCGGTCGTCGTAGCGGTGCCCGACGAGGCCACCGGGCCGCAGGTCGGCAAAACCGGCGTGCACGCGCCATACCTGCCCATCCACATTCAGGTCGACCGCCACCCGGTGCGGCGCCAGGCAGGTGTCGTGCGTGAGCCGGGTCACCGATTCTGCAAAGCCCTGCAGGCCTTGCAACTCGTGCTCCAGGAATTGCCGGCCCAAGGCGCCCATCGGCACATCGGTGCCGGCCAGTGCCAGGGTGCGCAGGGTATCCACGTCCGCCCCCGCCAGCAAGGGCGGCAGCAGTCGCCGGGCCAGCGCCGAGCGCGCCGGAATATCGGCCAGAAAAGGTTCGTCGTCCTGCAACTCTTCCTCGCTGCGCCGCAACGCGATGTGGAGCCTGCGCTCCAGCAGGTAGCGGCACGGGTGGCGATAGAACTGCAGCAGGCGCTCCAGTGGCACGTCGCGCCATTCCGGTCCGGGCTCTGGCAAGGGGCTTGCGAAAAACGGTGCACCCAGCTCCTCGCTGTCGTCCGTATCCTCCACTCCATTCACATCGTTGGCCGCCGCAGTTGCCGCGGTCACCGGTGCAGGCAGGGCTGCGTCGCCAGCGAGAGCCGAGGCCATGCGACTATTTTGCAGCGCCTCGGCAACCTCGCGGTGAAAACTGCGCAGGCGCAGGTCGGAGTCCGTGCGGAAGGCGATCTCCGAAAACGGCTGCAGCGGATGCTCCACCACCAGGCGCCTGCGCGCACGCGCCATTGCTGCCGCGTCGGCATCGGCGCCTGCGATCACCGGGGTGAGGTACTCCAGTAATTCGGAGACCAGCACCGAGGGTGGCATGACCGCGTTGTCACGCACGCTGCGGCCCACGTAGCTCAGGTGCACGCGCTCCCGCGCCGCCAGCAGCAGGTCAAGAAACAGGTTGCGTTCGTCGGTGCGCCGCTGCCGGTCGCCACGCCGGGGCTGGTGCTGCAACAGGTCGAACTCCGCAGCGCGTGTGCTGGTGGGGAAGGCGCCGTCGTTGAGCCCGATGGCACACACCACCTTGAAAGGAATGGTGCGCAGGCTGCTCATCGAGGTGAAGGTCACCATGCCGGTGGGCACACCGCCGCGGACCGGGTCGTCGAGCGCGCCCGTCAGTGCGGCGCGCACCACGTCGATGGGCAAGGGCAGGGTCACTGCACTGCGCTGAACAAGCGTGCCCCATTGGTCCAGCACGGCCTGCACCTCGCCCATGTCTTCGAGCTCGCGGTCGGTGGGCGCCACGAAGGTGGCAAGTGCCTCGGCCAGCAGCCCGGGCCACTGGGCAGCCGGCCGTGGGGCCGAGACTGATCGGCGCAACGCCGCCAGTGCGTCCAGAAAAGCCCCCAGCGCGCCCAGGGCCAGGGCATCGGACCCTTGTGCATCACCGGCGGGCAGGCGACCGTCGAACGGCGCATCGACCTGCGTCGGCAAGGCATACCCCAGGAACAATCGGTCCATCCCGTCCGCAAAACTGTGGCGCGCCATGGCGGGCAGCCCGAGGCTGGCGCGGTGCTCGGCGTCCAGCGCCCAGTGCACACCGGCCTGCTGCAACCAGGCGCGCACCTGGTTCAGCGCGTCGGTGTCGAGGCCGAAGCGCCGCGCCACAACGGGCTGCTGCAACAACCCGAACACGGCGCTGACAGAGCAACGCGAGGTGGCTAGCGAGAGCAGGTCGAGCAGGGCGCGTGCCGGCGCGTTGACATCGCTGCGCGCGCGCCCGGTGATGGTGTAGGGAATGGTGCGGTCCCGGGCCACGGTGCCAAAGATCGCGTCGATCAGCGGTGCCGCACTGTCGAGGTCCGGCGTGACCACCAGAACATCACCGGGCAGGGGCGCGTCGGGGCCGGCGAACAACGCCAGCAAGCGGTCCTGCAGCACTTCGATTTCGCGTGTCAGCGAGTGGCACACGTGGACTTCAACACTGCTGCGCTCGTGTGCATCCACGCGGACCGACCCGGGCGCCAGATCTGCCA
>JAYVRP010000008.1:0-2783 GCA_043776215.1 Rhodoferax sp.
AGCCCACCTTGTTGAGCGCGTAGTCCAGTTCCGAGAGCCGGTACGCCGGGTTGATGTTCACCAGGATCAGGCCCAGTCGTGCGGTGGCATATTGCGCCAGGATCCATTCGAACCGGTTCGGTGACCAGATGCCGATGCGCTCCCCGCGCAGCAGGCCGAGTCGGTGCAGCCCGGCCGCCAGCTGGGTGGACTGGTCCTGCAGTTGTTGCCAGGTCCAGCGGATGCCTTGTTCCCGAAACACGCACGCGCTGCGCTCGGGGAACCGCTCGGCCGTTGCGTCCAGCCACGCGCAGATGGTGCGCTCCGACAGGGGCGGCTCCTGCGGCGCGCGGACATGGGACAGGCCGGCGAGTGGTCGCCGGTCGGCGCGCTCGGGGTGGGCTTCGGATTGCATGGGTACAGACCTCCTGTTGGCGGGCATGCCAGTCGCTTTATACCCCGGCGCCGCTGGCCCGTGTGACCGGCTACGCATCCAATGCTGTTCGCATAAAGCCGTTCGCCCTGAGCCTGTCGAAGGGTATCGCCCGGACGGAAAATGGTTTATGGAGCTTTTCGCAATTCATTACACCGTTCGGGCTGAGCCTGCCGAAGCCTGCAGCCCTTCGACAGGCTCAGGACGAACGGTTTGGTGGGTGTTGCGAATTCCGAAAACCTCCATCGGCGAACAGCATGGGGTCTAGATCTCGAACCGGATGCCTTGCGCCAATGGCAGCGATGACCCGTAGTTGATGGTGTTGGTGGCCCGCCGCATGTAGGCCTTCCACGCGTCCGAGCCCGACTCGCGGCCACCACCGGTTTCCTTTTCACCACCGAAGGCGCCACCGATTTCGGCGCCGCTGGTGCCGATGTTCACGTTGGCAATGCCGCAGTCCGAACCGCGCGCCGAAGTGAATATCTCTGCTTCGCGCAGGTCCTGGGTGAAGACGGCGGACGACAAGCCGTGCGCCACGGCGTTGTTCATGGTGATGGCCTCGTCAAAGTTGTCGTACGGCACGACATAGAGGATCGGCGCGAAGGTCTCGTGCACCATTGGGCCGGTCTGGGTGGGCAGTTCGACGATGGCGGGCCGCACGTAATGGCCGGCATCGGCGCTCGCTTCGCGCTCGCCAAAATGGACCGTCCCGCCTACCGCTCGGGCCTGCCGGAGTGCCTCTTGCATGGCAGCCCAGGCGCGCGCGTCGATCAGCGGCCCGACCAGCGTGCCCGCGTCCAGCGGGTTGCCCACGGGTAGGCGGGCGAACACCGCAAGCAGGCGCTCCCGCAGCGTCGGGTAGACCGAGCGATGGACGATCAGCCGGCGCAGGCTGGTGCAGCGTTGCCCGGCCGTACCGGCTGCCGCGAATGCCGCCCCGCGGACCACCAGCTCCAGGTTGGCCGATGGGCATACGATGGCCGCGTTGTTGCCGCCGAGTTCGAGCAGCGAGCGTTTGAACTGCGCCGCGCAGGCCATGGCCACCTGGCGGCCCATGGCGGTGGAGCCGGTGGCGCTGACCATCTTCACGTGGGTGTGCCTGACCAGCGCCTCGCCGGTCGCTTGCGCACCGATCAGCAGTTCGCTCAGGCCAGCGCCCTCCAGCCCCAACTCGGTGGCCGTGCGCAGCAACAGGCCGTTGAGGGCGATGGCGGTCAGTGGGGTTTTCTCGGAGGGTTTCCAGGCCAGGGTGTTGCCGCACACCAGTGCCCGCGCGGCGTTCCAGGAAAACACCGCCATCGGGAAGTTGAAGGCTGAAATGATGCCCACCACACCGACGGGATGCCAGGTCTCCAGCAACTTGTGCTCGGGCCGCTCGCTGGCAATGGTCAGGCCGTACAACTGGCGCGACAGCCCCACCGCAAACTCGCAGACATCGATCACCTCCTGCACCTCGCCCAGACCTTCCTGCAGGATCTTCCCAGTCTCCAGGGCAATCAGCCGTCCCAGCTCCGGCTTGTAACGCCGTACGGTGTCTCCGAACGCCCGTACCAGGTCGCCCCGTTGGGGCGCGGGAACATTGCGCCAGGTCAGGAAGCGCTGGTGCGCGCGCTTTACGGCGTGGTCCAGTTCGGCCGGGCTGGTGCTGGCCAGGCTGGCGAGGCGGCTGCCGTCAATGGGTGTATGGACTGCCATGGCGCCGGGGGTCTTGCTGTCGAGATCGGCACGGACGCCCAGCGTCGCCAGGAGGGAGGAAATGTCGTTGGCATGGCTCATGAGGATGTTGCCTTGTGGGGTGACGGGCATACAAGATGAAACCTGAGTTTCACGTCCAGGTCCGGCGCTCAGGCCGGTGCCATTTCGCCGCCCAGTGCCTCCAGCAGGTCGGGAATGAGCCCGCTGAGCTCACCGGTGGCAATCGCGGCGTCGGTGTCGAAGCCGCTGTCCTTCGCGTCTCCGGTCGGCGAAGCAGGGGCCCCCTCAAGCACCACGTCCAGGAACGCGAGTTTCTTGATCTGCAGCGCTTCGGTGAGCACGAACGAGACCCGGTTGTTCCAGGTCATCGCCAGGCGGGTCGGCATCTTGCCCATGGCGATGTGGGAGCGCACCTCGTCGATGTCCAGCGCATGGCGGGTGTACCGCACGACGGCCTTGGACTCGTCGGCGGCCTTGAGTTCGCATTCCCGGTCCACGCTGAACCCACGCGGTGCCTCTTGTGTGGACAACCAATCGGCCATCGCGGCGGCGGGTGATGTCTGGGTGTCGAGCATCACCACCACCAGGCCATCGATGGCCTTGACCAGCGCCGTCATGGTTTCGTCGGCCCTGGCCTGGGTGCCGGTGTCGAGCACCAGCAGCCGCGCCTTGGGAT
>JAYVRP010000009.1:0-9292 GCA_043776215.1 Rhodoferax sp.
CATCCAGGCCTTGCGTGTCGGGCCCATGAAGGTCTTGTAATAGAAGCCCGCCACGAAAATCGGCGACAGCAGCGAGTTGATCGCCATCAGGTCGAAGCCAACCGACGGCCAGGCATTTTGAGTGGCAACCTGCAGGCCGTCGCAGGCCTCGATCACGGTGGCAGCCACATTGGGTTCCTGCTGGTCACCCGCGCCCACTGTCAACAGGGCATTGGGCTCTTCGATGCCCGCCGCCATGATGCCGCGCGGGCGGTGGTATTTGAACGAGCGTGCCACCAGATGGGTGCCGTGGGCGAGCAGGGTCGACGCCACGGTGTCACCCGCGAAGCCGCTGTGGGGCTGGCCATTGAAATTGAACTGCACCGGCTGCTCGCGCCGGATGCGGCCACCCTGGGGCAAACGGAATGCACCGCTCATCACAATACCTCCGCACGGTGTGCTGCGGTACCAGCTTGCCTGGGGCGGCCCGGCGCGGCGCTCATGCCAGCGGCCTTTCGCGTGCAGGCATGACTGCCAGGATGTCGTGTGTCACGGTATGGCGGCGTACCGCGAGCCAGCGCCGGCAAGCCAGTGTGTGTTGCCAGAATTCCACGTGTTCGCCCTTGGGGTTGTCGCGCATGAAGACTGCGTCCACCCATGCATCGTGGTGTTCCGCATCCAGGGGTGGGTAGGTCTTGGTGGCGTCGCCGAAGTAGCTGAATTCTTCGTGGTCGCGCTCACCGCAATAGGGGCAATGGATTCTCAACATGCTCGTGCGCCGCCTTACTGCAGATGGTTGTAAGGGCCGGTACCGGCCTCGTCGATATAACGGCCCCTGGCGAACCGGTCCATCGTGAAGCCCGCGTTGTAGGCGTGGGGCGCGTCATTCGCAATGGTGTGCGCAAAACACCAGCCCGAAGCCGGTGTGGCCTTGAAACCGCCATAACACCAGCCCCCGTTGAGGTAGAAGCCGGGAACCGGCGTGGTGGTGATGATGGGGCTGCCGTCGGGAGTCATGTCCATGATGCCGCCCCAGTGGCGCAGCAGGCGCAGGCGTGCGGTGAACGGTATCAGGCTCACCAGCCCTTGCGTTGTTTCGGCGATGTTGGGCAGGTTGCCGCGCTGCGCGTAACTGTTGTAGCGGTCGATGTGTCCGCCAAACACCAGGCCGCCCTTGTCCGATTGGGACACGTAAAAATAGGTGGCGGACCAGACCACCACATGGTGCACCACCGGTTTGATCGATTCGCTCACAAAGGCCTGCAGCACGTGGCTCTCGATGGGCAGGCGCAAGCCGGCCTTTTGCGCCAGCACCGAGGTGTGGCCTGCCACCGCAGCGGCCACTTTGCCGGCGCCAATGTCGCCACGTGTGGTCTTGACGCCGACGATACGCTCACCGGACCAGAGGTAGTCGAGCACCTCGCAATTCTGGATGATGTCCACGCCCATCTGGTCCGCAGCGCGGGCGTACCCCCAGGCCACCGCATCGTGGCGCGCAGTGCCGGCATCCGGCAACAAAGCCCCACCATAGATCATGAACCGCGCCGTGTCGGAGTAGTCGAGGTACGGAGCCTCTTTCATCATGCCTTCGCGGGTCAGGATTTCGGCACGGATGCCATTGAGCCGCATGATGTTGGCCCGGCGGACCCAGCCGTCCAGCGAGGCCTGCGAGTTGGCCGCATACAGGTACCCGCGCGGGGAGAACATCACGTTGTAGTTGAGCTCCTCCGACAGGCCACGCCACAACTCCAGGGAGTGCTCGTAAAAAGGTGTGTTGTCGCGCATCATGTAGTTGGAACGCACGATGGTGGTGTTGCGACCCACGTTGCCCGAGCCGATATAACCCTTCTCGACAATCGCAATATTGCGTATGCCGTGGTTCTTGGCCAGGTAGTAGGCCGTGGCCAGCCCATGACCGCCGCCGCCGATGAGGATGACGTCGTAGCTCTTCTTCGGCTCGGGGTCGCGCCAGGCGCGCTCCCAACCCTTGTGGCCGCCCATCGCATGCCGGAGCAGCGACCAAATCGAATAACGCTCCGCCATCAGGCTACATCCTCATGCGTTGCGCTTGCGGGTCGAACGGCGGCTCCATCTGCAGCCGCGCCGGCCGGCGTTCGCCCAGGATTTCGATGTCAAGCTGCAGACCAGGCCTCACCAAAGCGGTGGGAATATACCCCTGCGCCAGTGACTGGTCCACGAAGTGGCCGAAACCACCCGACGTCACCCACCCCACCACCTTGCCGTCGACCCAGATCGGCTCGTCACCCATGACGTCGGTGTCCGTGGCGTCCACCACCATACACACACGTGTGCGTTGCGGGCCTTCGGTTTTTTCCTTCAGCGCGGCGGCCTTGCCGATGAAATCAGCCTTGTCGAGTTTGACGAAACGGTCCAGCCCGGCTTCGAACGGCCCGTAGATGGGCCGGAACTCGCGGAACCAGGTGCCGAAGTTTTTCTCCAGCCGCAGGCACAACAGCGCGCGCATGCCGAAATTGCGGATACCCAGATCGGCACCGGCCACCATGATGGCCTGGTATAGGCGCATCTGGTATTCGGGCGCGACCCAGATTTCGTAACCCAGGTCACCCGTGTACGTGACCCGGTTGACCTTGGCCCGGACGGTGGCGACTTCCATCTCGCGGTAATCCATGAACTTGAACGCTGCGTTGGACACATCGTCGTCGGTCAGGCGCGCCAGCAGTTCGCGCGCTTTGGGGCCTGCGATCGACAGGCCGACGAGTTTCATGCCAAAGGGCTCGATACGCACCGAACCATCCTTGGGCAGATGTTGTTCGAACCAGCGCATGTGGTAGACCTGCGCCTGGCTGGAGCCCCACATCATGAAGCGGTTGTCGGCCGCCTTGGCGATGGTGAAGTCACCGATGATCTTGCCCTGGGGGTTGAGCATCGGCGTGAGCATCAAGCGACCGAGCTTGGGCATGGTGTTGGTCATCACCTTGAGCAACCATGCTTCGGCGCCGTGGCCCGTGATCTCGTACTTGGCGAAATTGGCAATCTCGGTCACACCGACAGCGTTGCGCACCGCGAGGCATTCGGCCTTGATCGGCGCAAAGTCGTTGGAACGGTGGAAGGACACGATGTCCTCGGCCTCTTCTCCCGCAGGGGCAAACCACAGCGGTGTCTCCATGCCCCAGGAGTCGCCCATCACGGCGCCCTGTGCGCGGAACGTGTCGTACAGCGACGTGGTCTGCAAGGGGCGTCCGGCTGGCAACTCTTCGTTGGGGAAACGGATGCTGAAGCGGCGCGAGTAGTTTTCCCGCACCTTCGCATTGGTGTAGGTGCGGGTAGCCCAGTCGCCGTAACGGGCCACGTCCATGCCCCATATGTCGAAGCCCGGGTCGCCATCGACCATCCAGTTGGACAGCGCGAGGCCCACCCCACCTCCCTGGCTGAAGCCGGCCATCACACCACACGCCGACCAGAAGTTGGTACGCCCCTGCACCGGGCCGACCAGTGGATTGCCGTCAGGCGCGAACGTGAACGGGCCATTGATGATGCGTTTGATGCCGATGTGCTCGAGAGCCGGAAAATGCTTGAAAGCGACTTCCAGCGACGGCGCGATGCGGTCGATATCGGGCTGCAGCAACTCCTGGCCGAAGGTCCACGGTGTCTCCTTGGGCGACCAGGGCACACAGGCACGCTCGTATGCACCAAGCACCATGCCCTTGCCTTCCTGGCGCAGGTAACACTCGGCGCCAAAATCGATGACATGGCCCACTTCCTTGCCGGTGGCCTTGTTGTAAGCCACGATTTCAGGCACCTCTTCGGTCACCAGGTACATGTGCTCCATCGCCAGCACCGGCAATTCGATGCCCACCATGCGCCCCACTTCGCGCGCCCACAAGCCCCCGGCGTTGACGACATGCTCACACTCGACCACCCCCTTGTTGGTGATCACGCGCCAGGTACCGTCGGCCTTTTGCTCGAGCGACTCGACCATGGTCTGGACTTCGATCGTCGCGCCACCCAGGCGCGCGGCCTTCGCGTAGGCATAGGTCGTCCCCGACGGATCGAGGTGGCCTTCATTGGGGTCGAGCAAGGCGCCGACGAAATGGCGCTCCTCCAGCAACGGGAAGTATTTCTTGGCCTCGCTGACGGAAATGATCTGGGTATCCATGCCCAGGTAGCGCCCCTTGCCGACGGTGGTCTTCAGGAACTCCATACGCTCCGGCGTGTCAGCCAGCATGACACCCGCCGACAGATGCAACCCGCAGGACTGGCCGGAAATTTCCTCCAGTTCCTTGTAGAGGCTGACGGTGTAGCTCTGCAACATGGCCACGTTGGGGTCGCCGTTGAGCGTGTGAAAACCACCTGCGGCATGCCAGGTCGAGCCCGAAGTCAACTGGTCACGCTCCAGCAACATGACGTCTTTCCAGCCTTTTTTGGTGAGGTGATAGAGCACCGAACACCCCACCACGCCACCACCAATCACCACCACTTGCGCTGTTGTCTTCACGTCTAGCTTCCTTCAGGAATCTCTTGTTGAATTGATTTTCGCCGTTTCAGAAGTCCGTCGCTACGCCGCCTTCGGATTTGCGTCGCGCCACAAACGCATCCAGTTCTTCCTCGATGGCGGCGTCCATGGGTGGCCGCTCGTAGGCTGCCAGCTCCTTCTGCCACACGGCATTGGCCTTCTGGATGGCCGTCGGGCTGCCCGCCAGCTCCCAGGTTTCGTAGTTGCGCCAGTCGGAAATGATGGGCGAATAAAACGCCGTTTCGAAACGCTCCAGCGTGTGCGCAGTGCCAAAGTAATGGCCACCCGGGCCGACATCACGCACAGCCTCCAGCCCCAGGCCAGCAGGACTCACATCCAGCGGCGTCAGGAACTCCGCCACCATCTGCAGCAGGTCGACATCCACGATGAACTTTTCGAACGACGCTGTCAGCCCGCCTTCCATCCAACCGGCGGAATGCATGATGAAGTTGCCACCACCCTGGATCACCGCCCACAACGAAAATACCGACTCATAGGCCGCTTGCGCATCAACCGTATTGGCCGCACACACGTTGGACGTGCGGTAGGGAATGCCGTACTTGCGGCACAACTGGCCACCAGCCAGCACGGCCTTCATGTACTCGGGGGTGCCAAACGCCGGAGCTCCGGTTTTCATGTCCACATTGGACGTGAATCCCCCATACACCACCGGGGCGCCAGGCCGCACCAGCTGGGTGAAAGCGATGCCCGCCAGTGCCTCGGCATTTTGCTGTGCCAAGGCACCGGCAATCGTGACCGGCGCCATCGCGCCCGCGAGCGTGAAGGGCGTGAGCATGATGACCTGGTTGCGCGAGGACATTTCAATGATGCCTTGCAACATCGGTGTGTCCAGCCGCAGCGGCGACGAGCTGTTGATGATGGAAAACAGCGACGGTTCGCGTTCCATCTGCTCACGCGAAATGCCCCGCGCAATACGTGCAATCTCGAGCCCGTCTTCGTTGCGCTGCTGGCCCAGTGAATACACGTGGAACGGTTTGTCCGTGAGTTTGGCAATGTCCGACAGGCAGTCCAGGTGGCGAATGGATGCGTGCAGGTCCACCGGCTCCACCGGGTAACCGCCACTCGCGTGGATCACGTCATAGCGCTGTGCCAGCCGCACCAGATTCTGGAAATCTTTTCGATTGCCGGCACGGCGCCCGCCCTGGAGGTCCGAACAATTGGGGGGACTCGCCACCTGCGCAAACACGAGGTTCTTTCCGCCGATCTGGACATTGCGCTCCGGGTTGCGGGCGTGCAGGGTGAACTCCGACGGGCAGGTCTTGATCGCCTCCAGGATCAGGTTGCGGTCGAACCGCACACGCTCGGAATCCGGCCGCACGTCGGCGCCCGCCTTCTTCAGGATGGCCCGAGCCTCCGGGTGCATGAAATCCATGCCCATCTCTTCGAGGATCGTCAGCGATGCGTTATGGATGGCCTCAAGTTCGTCCTCCGACACCACCGGGGTGCTCGCGAATCGGTGCTGGAGCCGGCGGTACTTGGTGGTGGAGAGCGCGGCCCGTACGGTGCCGCTGGCTCGACCCGCGCGACGGCGTGGAGTGCCGCTGGGTGGTGGTGCTTCTGACATGGGTGGGCTCCTGGGGAAATGCGCAGATCGCGCATGAGTATCAGGGAAAAGCCGGGCCGCCGAGACACCATGTTTATGCGGGGACCCCATGAGCGGAAGTCATGCCAGGCACCGGCCGCAGGAGTGCGCCCATGCTGCGCGCACAAAGCAAAACGCCCACTTTAGGTGGGCGTTTTGATATCGGCATGTAGACCGACTGTTTGGTTGCGCGAGCAAGATTTGAACTTGCGACCTTTGGGTTATGAGCCCAACGAGCTACCAGGCTGCTCCATCGCGCGGCAAGCGGAAATTCTAACCTATTCCGGCTTCACAGCGTCTGCTGGTGCGTCATTTATTTCAGGGCGATCGACCAACTCCACCAATGCCATCGGGGCGTTGTCACCCACGCGGAAACCCATCTTCAGGATCCGGGTGTATCCACCTGGCCGGGTGGTGTAACGGGGGCCCAACTGGTCAAACAGTTTGGTGACACTGTCACGGTCGCGCAGGCGGTTGAATGCGAGGCGGCGGTTGGCAACCGTTGCCACCTTGGCCAAGGTGATCATGGGCTCGACGACGCGGCGCAATTCCTTGGCCTTGGGCAATGTGGTCTTGATCGCTTCATGGGCAATCAGTGAGTTCATCATGTTGCGCAGCATGGCGAGGCGGTGCTCGCTGGTGCGATTGAGTTTACGTAATCCGTGACCGTGACGCATGGTGCTTTCTCCGTTCCATTATTTGACAGGCAGCCGTACCAGGTACTGCCCGATGCACTCAACCCTGGAGGGTTTGAATTACCGCTTTTCGAGCGCGGCCGGGGGCCAGCTCTCCAGCTTCATGCCCAACGTCAGTCCACGGGAAGCCAGGACTTCCTTGATTTCGTTGAGCGACTTGCGACCAAGATTGGGAGTCTTGAGCAATTCGTTTTCGGTTCGCTGAATCAGGTCGCCGATGTAATAGATGTTTTCCGCCTTCAGGCAATTGGCAGACCGCACTGTCAACTCCAGCTCATCGACAGGACGCAAAAGGATCGGATCGAACTGTGTGTTGCCGCGTGGCGCTGGCGCGTCGAAAGCAGCGAGCTCGCTACCTTCGAGCTGGGCAAACACGGCGAGCTGCTCGACCAACACCTTGGCGGAAGCCCGCACGGCATCTTCCGCGGAAATTGCACCATTGGTCTCGATTTCAACAACCAGCTTGTCGAGGTCGGTGCGCTGCTCGACACGGGCGCTTTCGACCGTATAGCTCACACGCTTGACGGGCGAGAATGATGCGTCGAGAACAATACGACCGATGGACTTCGTCGGCTCGTCACCGTGGCGGCGCATCGTGCCTGGAACATAACCACGGCCCTTCTCGACCTTGATCTGCATGTCGAGCTTGCCGCCGTGCGACAGATTGGCAATCACATGCTCGGGGTTGATCACTTCAACATCATGCGGGGTCTGGATGTCAGCGGCGGTGACGACGCCGTCGCCGTCCTTACGCAGGCTCAGTGTGACTTCCTCGCGGTTATGCAACTTGAACACCACACCTTTCAGATTCAACAGGATGTTGACCACGTCCTCCTGGACGCCGTCAATCGACGAGTACTCGTGCAATACGCCGGCAATCGTCACTTCGGTAGCCGCATAACCTGGCATCGACGACAACAGGACACGGCGCAGTGCATTACCCAAAGTGTGGCCATAACCACGCTCGAACGGCTCCAGAGCCACCTTGGCCCGATTGGTGCCGAGTTGCTCAACATTGATAGCTTTGGGTTTCAGCAGATTTGTTTGCATGCAGACTTCCTCTCAATACCCCCGACTCGTTACATCGGTAAGGCTGGTGAAGCACCTGAACTGCAGTGCCCGGCAGTTCAGGAACGATTTTGACGGATGGTCGATCAGCGTGAGTACAACTCGACAATCAACGATTCATTGATGTCGGCCGCAAACTGGTCCCGGTCAGGTGTCTTCTTGAAGACCCCCTCGGCCTTGTCAAGGCTGACTTCGACCCAAGCCGGCATACCGACCTGTTGGGCCAGTTGCAACGCTTCCACGACGCGATTTTGCTTCTTCGACTTATCCCGGACGGAAATCACGTCACCCGTTTTGACCAGGTAGGACGGGATGTTGACGGACTGACTGTTGACCGTGATGGCCTTGTGCGACACCAACTGCCGGGCCTCGGCGCGGGTCGATCCAAAACCCATGCGGTACACCACGTTGTCCAGCCGGGATTCGAGCAAAAACAGCAGGTTTGCGCCCGTGTTTCCCTTGCGGCGGTCCGCTTCCTCGAAGTAGCGGCGGAACTGGCGCTCCAGCACGCCGTACATGCGCTTGACTTTTTGCTTCTCGCGCAGTTGCAGGCCATAGTCGGACGTGCGAGCACCAGAGGTGCGCCCGTGCTGACCCGGTTTGGAGTCGAACTTTGCCTTGTCCCCGATCGCGCGTCGTGCGCTCTTGAGGAACAGGTCTGTGCCTTCACGGCGGGAGAGTTTGGCCTTGGGGCCGAGGTAACGTGCCACGTTGCTTTCCTTTGTTCATATCTGACGCGACCATGTTCTGTCGCGCGAGTCCGGCGGGTGTTGTTCTATGCGCTCGGACGGTGGGCTTAAGAGAAACAGTGACCCGGCCTGCCGTAGGCATGCCGGGTCTCGTCTCTAGATTCTCCGGCGCTTCTGAGGACGGCAGCCGTTGTGCGGCACCGGCGTCACGTCGGAGATCGAGTTGATTCGGATGCCCAACGAGGCCAGTGCGCGCACGCTCGATTCGCGGCCCGGGCCGGGGCCCTTGATGCGCACGTCCAGGTTCTTGATGCCCTGTTCCTGCGCCGCACGGCCCGCGTTCTCGGCAGCCACCTGGGCCGCGAAGGGCGTGCTCTTGCGCGAGCCCTTGAAGCCCTGGCCGCCCGAGGACGCCCACGACAACGCACTGCCCTGCCGGTCGGTGATGGTGATGATGGTGTTGTTGAAGGACGCGTGGACGTGCGCGATGCCATCGCTCACGTTCTTGCGAACCTTCTTGCTCACGCGACGCGCGGCGGTATTGGGCTGAGCCTTGGTGGCCATGGATTCGTTCCTTCTTCAGATCACTTCTTGAGCGAGGCTGCCGACTTGCGCGGGCCCTTGCGAGTGCGCGCATTGGTCTTGGTGCGCTGGCCACGCACGGGCAGGCCGCGGCGATGGCGGATGCCGCGGTAGCAGCCCAGGTCCATCAGGCGCTTGATGTTGATCGACATCTCGCGACGCAGGTCGCCCTCGATCGTCA
>JAYVRP010000010.1:0-2781 GCA_043776215.1 Rhodoferax sp.
TTGTTCATGACCCAGCTGGAAGACGGCAGCCAGCGCGTGATGGCGCAGGTGCGGCGGATTGGCATCATGGCCACCATGGTGGACCCGGCCCAGCCCGAGACCGAGATACGCGTCAACATCAACGCACGCAAACCGCTCAACGAACTGAAATTCGCGAGCAGCAACTACACCGACCTGTTCGCCAAGTTCAGCTTTGGCAGCTACCTGTGGAACAGCGTCTTCATCACCGTGGTAGCCACGTTGCTCACACTGCTGATCAACTCGATGGCGGCGTTTGCGTTGTCCAAGTACCAGTTCCGCGGCCAGAAGGCCGTATTCCTGCTGATCATCGCCACCCTGATGATTCCGCCCACCATCATCCTGGTGCCGGTGTTCCTGGTGATCAACACCGTGGGCCTGCTCAACAGCCTGTGGGGCGTCATCCTGCCGGCCATTGCCACGCCCACCGGTGTTTTCCTGCTGCGCCAGTACATGCTGACCATCCCCGACGAACTGCTGGAAGCAGCCCGCATGGACCACGCCAGCGAGTGGCGCATCTACTGGAGGATCATCCTGCCGCTGGCGGCCCCGGCACTGGCCGTGCTGGCTATCTTCTCGGTGATGTGGCGCTGGAACGACTTCCTGCTGCCGCTCATCGTGTTGTCCAAGTCGGAGTTTTTCACACTGCAACTGGCGCTCAACTCGTTCCAGGGCGAGCTCAACACGCAGTGGCACTACCTGCTGGCCATGACGGTGATCACGCTCATCCCCATTACGCTGGTATTTGCGTTTCTGCAGAAATACATCACCACCGGCATTGCCAGCGCCGGTGTGAAGTAAGCACACCCCCTCCGAGGATTCCAGCGTGGCTACACTCGACCTGCAACGTATCGTCAAAAGTTTCGATGCCACCACCATCCTGCATGGCATTGACCTGTCGGTGCAGGACGGAGAGTTTGTGGTGTTTGTCGGTCCCTCGGGCTGTGGCAAGTCCACGCTGCTGCGCGTGATCGCCGGGCTGGAGTCACCCACTTCCGGCAACATCCTGATCGACGGGCAGACGGTGAACGCCGTGTCCGCCGCGCACCGTGGCTGCGCCATGGTTTTTCAGTCATATGCCTTGTACCCGCACATGACGGTGTATGACAACATGGCGTTTGGCCTGGAGAACATGGCCGTGCCGAAGGCACAGATCGAAGCCAAAGTGGGCGCCGCCGCCACGTTGTTGCGCCTGGGCGAGTTGCTGCAGCGCAAGCCGACCCAAATGTCGGGTGGCCAGCGCCAGCGAGTGGCCATCGGCCGTGCCATCGTGCGCGAGCCCCGGCTGTTTCTCTTCGATGAGCCGCTGTCCAATCTGGACGCCGAGCTGCGCGTCTCCATGCGCGCCGAGATCCGCGACCTGCACGCCCGCCTGAAGGCCACCATGGTGTACGTGACCCACGACCAGGTCGAGGCCATGACCATGGCCGACAAGATCGTGGTGCTGCGTGCCGGACGGGTGGAGCAGGTGGGCGCACCGTTGGAGCTGTACAACCGCCCGGTGAACACCTTCGTGGCCGGCTTCATCGGCAGCCCGCGCATGAATTTCCTGCCGGTGGCCTTGTTGCCACCAGATGCCAGCCGCGGTGCTCATGCACTGGTGCCGGCCGGTACCCATACCATCGGCCTGCGCCCGGAGCATGCGCTGACTGCTGACGACGGTCCGGTGGCCATGCGCGTCGCATCGGTGGAGCAACTGGGGTCCACCAGCCTGCTGCACGGCACCGTGGGCCAGGACACCGCTTTCGAGATGGTGCTGAACGGGCAAACCAACATCAGCGGCGGCGATACGGTGCGCCTGGGGCTGCCGGCGCACCATCTGCATTGTTTCGACAGCCAGGGGTTGCGCCTCTGAGCTTGGCCCCGGTGGTGCCGGGAACACCACACCCGGAAGGACTGCATGAAGAGCTTTGGACCAGCCACCCTGTCGACCATCCACCCCCACGGCATCGATATTTCCCTGCCGTGCGGTGGCTTGTTCAGCATTCAGGTGCTGGAGCCGACGCTGGCACGGGTCCGCTTCAAGCCCGCGGGTGGTTACCGTGAGCCACGCACCTGGGCGGTGGCGCCGCAGCCCGGTGTGGACGCTCCCTGGCACGGGCGGCAACGCGACGACACGAGCGGGTTCAGCCTGCCCACCCTACGGGTCACCGAGGAAGACGGCCATATGGTGTTGCGCACCGACGCCCTGGCCATCACGGTGCGCCTGGACCGCCTGGCGCTGACCTGGCGCGACCAGCAGGGCCATGTCGTGACGCAGGACCGCGGCACCTCGTCGTATTTCGCCAGCGAACGCACCGGCGCCCTGCGCCACTACCTGCAACGCGACCGCGCCGAGCGCTATTACGGCCTGGGCGACAAGACCGGGCCGCTCAACCTGCGCGGGCGGCGCCTGCGCACACTGGCGCTCGACTCGCTGGGCTACGACCCGCAACACGGAGATCCGCTGTACAAGCACTGGCCGTTTGTGCTGACCCGCAGCGCCACCGGCCAATGGACCGGCATGTATTACGACACCCTGGCCGCGTGTACCTTCGACCTGGGTTGTGAGCACGACAACTACCACGACCGGTTTCGTTATGTCGAGATCGACGATGGTGACCTGGATTACTACCTGATGGTCGGCGCGACGCCGGGCGAGGTGATCGCCCAGTTCGTCAAACTCATCGGGGGCACCCATCTGCCACCGCGCTGGTCTTTGGGTTTTGCCCAGACCGCCATGGGGTTGGCCGATGCGCCCGACGCACAACAACAGCTCGACAA
>JAYVRP010000011.1:0-9274 GCA_043776215.1 Rhodoferax sp.
GTCCTTCCGCGACGATGTGCGGCTGGAGGCTGACGTTGCCAGCGTGAACAGCAGCCAGATCACGCTTGCCGGGCTGCCGGGCGTCGCGGTGCAATTCAACGCGCTCACCGTGTTCAAGGGCAAGAGCGGTATCAACGCGATCAGCGGCCTGATGGCAACGCATCACCTGCGCATCCGCGGACGGGCATCGGGTGCCACAGTCGAGGCCACAGAAGTGGAGTTGCGATCAACCTCATCCGACAGCCGCGTGACCTTGCAAGGGCCAACGACGCGGGTCGCCGCCCCCAGCTTGAGCGTGATGGGCGTGGTGATCGACACCGCGCCAGTGGCCGACAGTGAATTCAAGGGCCTCGGTGGCGGGACGGTGGGCCGAAGCACATTTTTCAACTCGCTTGCCGTCGGCGACACCCTTAAAGCCCAGGGGACGCTGACTGGCGCAAGCGTCGTCTGGGACCAACTGGAACGTGAGGACTGAACGGCCCTGCCGTTGGTAAGACCATGACAAGAATCGCGCCCAAAACCAAACGACCGTTCAACTTGCTGCGGCGGTTCGGCCTTGCGAGCCTGGCGGTGATTGGCGCCATCGCCATCGTGAATGGAGCGTTGCTGTCCAATTTCCTGACCCAGCACCTGCTCGACCGCGAAGCCAACATCACGATGGAGTTTGTCCAGGATATGTTGCAAGGCGACGGTTCGGTCGGTTACCTCGCCGACCCGGGCAACCAGAAGCTCAAGGAGCTGTTTTTGGGATCGATGGCGCACTTCACGCTCATGCCCGATGTGCCACGCGTCAATGTCTATAGCCGTGACCACACCGTGCTATGGTCCACCGATCCACGCATGGTTGGCCAGAAGTTCGACAGCAACCATGAACTCGACATGGCGCTTGGTGGGCGGCCCGTGTTCGAAGGTGGCAAGATCAGCCACGACGAACGCAGCAAGCCGGAGCATGTCGGTTTGAGCGCGAAAAGCGACTACTTTTTTGAAACCTACGTGCCAATCCGCATGCTGGCGGGAGGACCGGTGGTCGGGGTATTCGAAATCTACAAGGCACCGGTGGCGCTGACTGCGGCGATCCAGGATGGTCACTGGCAAATCTGGATCACCGCCTGCGTGGGTGCTTTGGGCCTGTATCTGACGCTGTACTGGATCGTACGAACCGCAGACCGCGAAATTCGCAACCAGCATGCGCGCCTGGTCAAGGCCGAGACCATGGCGGCAGTGGGAGAACTGGCGACATCGGTGGCGCACAACATCCGCAATCCGCTGGCGTCGATCCGCACCACCGCAGAAGTGGCAATCGAGTTCGGCGCCTCGCCTTCCACCGAACAGGCGCGTGACATCATGGCCAGCGTGGACCGCATCGAAGGCTGGCTGCGCGATATGGTGAGCTTCCAGCATGTGGACTCGGCCACGACAGCGCAGACTGACGCCGCATCTTTGCTGCAAGATTGCTTTTCTGCGTCACAGGTCGCGTTCGAGCGTGCAGGAATTCAGGGCGTGTTGGCCGGCGAACTGCAGAACGTGCCGATCCATGCTGACCGCGCGCTGCTGGGCCACGTGCTGCACAGCCTGATCGCCAATGCCATCGAGGCCACGGCACGGGGTGGTCGTGTGACAGGCGCCGTGACGCGGGCAGGCCACAAGGTACGGATCTGTATTGCCGATACCGGCAGTGGCATGTCCGCCGAGCATCTCGGCAAATTGTTCGGCCTTTTCTTTTCCACCAAATCGCGCGGGCTGGGCATTGGCCTGACCCTCGCCCATCGTGCGGTCGAGCGCATCGGTGGCACGATCCACGTCAGCAGCGAGCTGGGCGTGGGCACTGAATTCACCATTGAACTTCCGGCGGTCTGATATGCCTTCATTGCTCCTGGTCGAAGACGAAGCCACACTTGCGAAAAACACGGCGCTCTACATGGAGCGTTATGGTTGGTCCGTGGTGATTGCACCAAGTGCCGAAGACGCACTGCAAAAAATCGGGGAGCATGTTCCAGACGTAATCCTGCTGGATTTCAATTTGCCCGGCATGGATGGCCTCACCGCGCTGGCCCGATTTCGCCAGCACAATGCGCAGGTCCGCATCGTGATGTTGACCGGCCACGCCAACATGCAGTTGGCCGTGGATGCAATGAAGGCCGGGTCATCGGACTTTCTTGCCAAGCCGGTGGTGCTGGCCGACCTGCGCAAGGTACTGGAAAAAATGGTTCTCCCCGGCACAGCACGGCTGCAGCCGCCGGCGCCTCCCCTGCCTGAGGCGCATGGCCTGGACCAATTGGTAGGCGAAAGCCCGGAGCTGTTGGAGCTGAAGTCCCGCATCCGGCGCGTCGTCAATGTCATCGCCACAGACGGCGGGCCCGCGCCCTCGATCATGGTCACAGGTGAAACGGGAAGCGGCAAGGAACTGGTGGCACGCGCCTGCCACTTCGAGAGCCCGCGCCGGGACGGCCCATTCATTGAGGTCAACTGCGCGGCGATTCCGGACAACTTGCTGGAGTCGGAGTTGTTCGGGCATGAGCGCGGCGCATTCACCGACGCGCGCGAACGCAAAATCGGCCTGATCGAAGCAGCCAACGGTGGCACGCTGTTCCTCGACGAAATATGCGAAGCCAACCTGACCATCCAGGCCAAGTTGCTCAAGGTGCTGGAAGAGCAGCGTTTCCGCCGGGTGGGAAGTGTGCGTGAGCAGCAGGTGGACATACGGGTCATCACCGCGACCAATCAGAACCTGGACCAGTGTGTGCAGGAAGGGCGCTTCCGCGCCGACCTGCTGTACCGACTGCGGGTCATCAACTTCTCCGTCCCCCCGCTGCGCGCGCGCGGCAATGACATCGCCCTGCTGGCGTCGCAGTTTCTGCGGCAGTTGGCACGGCGTTATGGAAAAGGACCCATGGAACTGACGGTGACCGCAATGGAGGCCTTGCAACGCCATGCATGGCCTGGCAACGTGCGCGAGTTACGCAATGTCATGGAACAAACGGTGCTGCTGTGCCACGACACGGTTGTCAACGTCGAAGCACTTTCTTTGCCACGGGCGATCATCTCCGGTGTGGTGACGATGCGCCACTCGGTACAGGAACCACCCATGGAACTCGCCAGCGCCGAGGTCGACCTGATTCGCCGGGCACTGGGAAAAACCGGCTGGAACATCACCCGCGCTGCGGAGGTGTTGGGAATTTCACGCGACACCCTGCGTTACCGGGTAGGGAAACACGGCCTGCAGCGAGTCCATTGAGCGTCGTGTGTACCCGTAACCGGCCCGCCCGGAGGCTGCCCTCAACCCCGTCCGGCTTCGAAACCGATCTCGACCGCCTTGCAAGCCGTCAAAGACGGGAGGTCCGTTGGCATTCCATCGCGCTGAAAATGCAACAGCGACCAGTCATAACGGCCCATGAGTTGGGTCGCCGTCACGCCGGCACAGCGGCGCTCCAGATCGCTCCAGAAGGCTGACGGCGACTGCCACGTCGCGCCGATATGCTGGGGCGTCAGGAGGGCGCGGGCAAAGCCAGCGTCCATCGGCCGCGCCTGCACAAACACCGTCGCGGCCTTGGGAACGATGCGCGCCGGCCCCGTCGGCACGTCCAGGCCCTCGAACAACAGGCTCAGACGCTGCAGCAGTGCCATCGCCTGCACGGCAAAGGCATGCGGTGGCTGTGGTGACCAAGCACGGACTTGGCGCCGAACAGGCAGGCCAGCGGATGGGCTTCGTCCACCGCGAAAGCACCTTGCACGACAAAAAAACTGCCGCCCGGACGCAAGATGCGGCACAGGCCCCGGCACACCTGGACATCGTCCATCCAGTGCAGCGCTTGTGAAATCGCAACCACGGCGTAGTCCTCCTGATGGAACGGAAGTGGTCTGCAAATCAAGAAGATCGGGACGAGGCCCGACAACTGTGCGTGGAGCTCGGCCTCGGTGACCTGCTGAATCGCATGCCATCTGGAATGCAGCAAATGGTCGGCGAGACTGGCTGGCAGCTGTCACACAGCGAACGCAGCCGGATCTTTCTGGCGCGTGCCTTGCTGCAACACACGCAGCTCACGGTCATGGAGGAGAGCTTTGCCGCGCCTGATCCGGAAACACTGGAGCTGTGTCTGACCCGCGCGTTTTGGCACGCACGAACACTGTGGGTGATTGGCCACCCCTGAGCTGCCCATTGAAAATGCAGAACACAGTACGGGTTGACTCCCCCCCCATACCCCGTGCAAACCCTATTGACCCGATTGAACTAATCATTTAGCACTCACTCCAAGAGAGTGCTAATATTCAATTGTTCAATCAAGGAGTTCAGGCATGACGGTTCAAACAGCAGTTTCCGGCTCTGCACTTGCGGTCGCCAACCCGTGGGCCATGGTGCCTGCACTGGGGAATCTCGACGCTTATATTTCCGCCGCCAACCGCTTGCCCATGCTCACCCTGGAGCAGGAGCAGGAATATGCGCGCAAGTTCCGTGACCACGCCGACCTGGAAGCCGCCGGAAAACTGGTGCTTTCTCACTTGCGGCTGGTGGTGTCGGTGTCGCGCCAGTACCTGGGTTACGGCCTGCCCCATGGCGACCTGATCCAGGAAGGCAACGTGGGCCTGATGAAGGCCGTCAAGCGTTTCGACCCCGACCAAGGCGTGCGGTTGGTGAGTTACGCGTTGCACTGGATCAAGGCAGAGATTCACGAGTACATCCTGAAAAACTGGCGCATGGTCAAGGTGGCCACCACCAAGGCTCAGCGCAAGCTGTTCTTCAACCTGCGTTCGATGAAGCAGCGCTACAAGTCGGAAGATGCCGCTGCCGACGCTGGTACCCACCGCGAAACCCTCAACGAGGACCAAATCAATTCGATGGCGCGCGAGCTGAAGGTCAAGCGCGAAGAAGTGATCGAGATGGAAACCCGTCTGTCCGGCGGTGATGTGTTGCTCGACCCCAGCCCGTCCGACGACGGTGAAGAAGCTTTTGGCCCGATCGCCTACCTGACCGACACCACCCGCGAACCCACCGCGATGATCGAGTCGCACCAGCGCGACGTGCTGGCGTCAGACGGCATCGCGACCGCGCTCGACGCGCTCGACCCGCGCAGCCGGCGCATCGTCGAGGAGCGCTGGCTCAAGGTCAACGACGACAGTTCCGGCGGCATGACATTGCATGATCTGGCCGGCGAATACGGCGTCAGCGCCGAGCGGATCCGCCAGATCGAAGTGGCGGCCATGAAAAAAATGAAGAAGACGCTGATCGGCTACGCCTGAAGTAGGCTTTCAAGGCGCCTGCTTCAATAGCTGGCGGATATCACCCGCCAGGGCTTGAGCGCCACTGCCGTAACGGGTGAAAAGGCGGATACGTCCCTTGGTATCAAACACGTAGCTACCGGCCGAGTGGTCCATGGTGTAGCTGGTGGGAGTACGGCCTTCCACCTTCTTGTAATAGGCCTTGAAGTCCTTCGCCAAGGCAGCAAGTTGCTCTGGCGTGGGGCGCAATGCCAGGAATGACGGATCGAAATTGGTCATGTAGGCCTTCAGCACTTCCGGCGTGTCGCGTTCCGGGTCGACGGTGATGAACACGCCCTGCAGGCGGGCACCATCCGTGCCCAGCAACTTGCGGATCTCGGCCAGTTCCGCCATCGAGGTCGGGCACACATCGGGGCACTGTGTGTAACCGAAGAAGACCACCACCACCTTGCCGGTGAAATCCTTGATGCTGCGCACCTGGCCGTTGTGGTCGGGCAGGAGGAAGTCGCGTGCGTAGTCGGCCCCGGTGATGTCGATCGCAGCGAACGACGGTTTGTTCTCGGAGCAAGCGGCAAGCAGCAGGGCCGATCCCGACCACAGGGCCGCGGCGGCCATCGAACAAAGGGCTTTTCTCTTGGTCTTGTTCATGCTGCGCTTTCTCTCCGGGTCAGACCAGATAGTGGTCCACCAGCAAAGCCGCAAAAAGCAGGCTCAGGTGCCACAAGGAAAATCGAAATGTCTTGCGGGCCAACTCGTCAGAGTATTCGCGCCACAGCCAGAACCCATGCAGACAGAACCCTGCGCTGAGCACCACCGCGACAATCAGGTACGGCCATGAACTCATGCCATAGACAAACGGGAGCAGGCAGGCAGCAAACAACACGCCGGTGTAGAGCAGGATCTGCAAACGCGTGAACTCGCTGCCATGGGTCACCGGTAACATGGGCAGGCCCGACTTGCGGTAGTCCTCCACCCGGTACAGGGCCAGCGCCCAGAAATGGGGGGGGGTCCACAAGAAGATGATCAGGAACAGAATCAGCGCCTCCGGCCCGACATCGCCAGTGATGGCGGTCCACCCCAGCACGGGCGGCATCGCGCCCGAGGCGCCGCCAATGACGATATTCTGGGGCGTGAGTGGCTTGAGCACCACCGTGTAGACCACGGCGTACCCCACGAAAGTGGCGAAAGTCAACCACATGGTCAGCGGGTTGACCCACCAGTACAACACGGCCGACCCGGCCAGACACAGGATGGCTGAGAACAACAAGGTCTGGCCATTGCCCAACTGCCCGCGGGCAGTCGGGCGCCAGGCGGTACGTTTCATCTTGGCATCGATGCCCTGCTCGACGATGCAGTTGAAAGCCGCCGCCGCGCCTGCCACCAGCCAGATACCGGCACAGGCGAATCCGATCAGCCAGAGGTCGGCCAGCGATGGCCGTCCGGGAATCGCCATGACCATACCGATCAACGCACAAAAGACGATCAACTGAACAACCCTCGGCTTGGTCAGCGCGTAGAACTGCCGCAGGACAGGAATGGCGGTGGCGTCGGCCAGCGCGGATGACTTGCCGCTCATGCAGATGCCCTCGATTTTGTCAAAGTCGGCAGGTTGCGTACGGGCACCTCGACGGCCGTCCTGGCCACTACCCGTGTCAAGAGCATGACCAGACCCGCAGCACCCGCCGTATGCAGCAATGCCGCCGCCATCGGCCAGCCCAGAATCACGTTGCCCAGGCCACTGGCAAGTTGCAGCAGGGCCAGTGCGCCAAGCCATCGCGCCGGCCGGCGCAAGGTCGCCACGGCCGACAAACGCAGCACCAGCCAACCCACGACCAGCAGCACGACCCCGGCCATCAGGCGATGCGCCATATGGATGGCGGTGAGGGCCGGGAAGCTGATGTGTTCGCCGTCCGGGGTCATTCCAAGCTCCCGCCAGATCTGGAAGGCCTGGTCAAAGCGCATCTCGGGCCACCAACTGTTCTGGCACATCGGGAAATCCGTGCACGCCAGCACAGCGTAGTTGGTGCTGACCCAGCCGCCTAGGGCAAGTTGCAGCACCAGCAAGACGCAGGTCGTTCGCAGCAACAGCCGGGAGAACGGATCCAGCAAGACAGCAGCCCCCCCGGCCCGGCGCCGCTGATCCCGCTCGGCCTGGACACACAACAGCGCCAGCAAGGCCAGGCCACCAAGCAGATGCAGGGTCACGATGGCGGGCCGCAACTTCATCGTGACGGTCAGTGCGCCAAAGGCACCCTGCAGGCAGACCCAGACCAGTGTCAGGGTCGGCAACCAGCGCATCAGTCGGCTCGACGGATTTTCGCCCACAGGTGTTCCACGCCAACTTGCGACCGCCAGCAGCAGGATCAGGCCACCGACACCCGTGGCGAGGTAACGATGGACCATCTCGATCCAGGCCTTACCGTGGGTGACGGGCCCGGTGGGCATCGCAGACTGGGCCGCGCTGATGTGCTGCACGGCACCGGCCGGGCTCGCATGACCGTAACAACCGGGCCAGTCGGGACATCCCAGCCCGGAGTCGCTGAGCCGGGTGAAAGCACCGAACACCACCAGGTCAAAGGTGAGCAAAAGCGTCAGGACTGTGACGCGGTGGCGCCATGACCAGCGCGGCTGGCCGTGGCGTCGCACCCACAACCACGCCACGGCAACTGCCACCAGCATCGTGCCGACCAGCAGCATAGGGCCCAGCGGAGCGAGGTCGACGGCAGCGGGCGATGTCATGTCGGCGAGGTGGTGCGTGGTACAGGTCTAGCGACCCGCGGAATCCCAGGACGCACTGGCACGCAGGACGCGCTCCAGATCACGTTTGGCGCGGGCGGCGCCCGCCATGTCCATGGCGGGTGGAAAACGCATCATCCAGTTGCCCAGGGGATCGACCAGGTACAGGTGGTCCGGCAAGGTGTGCCCCGGTGTCGGCGACAGCCACTGCGACAAGGCGACCGCATCGACCCGCAGGACCGTTGCGTCCTTGACGGCAGGGCGCAAGCTGGCCGCTATCGGCACTGCGTCGTTCACAAGCCAGACCCGGTCCATCCGGTCCTTCTCTTTGCCAAGGCTCTCA
This sequence comes from Rhodoferax sp., assembly GCA_043776215.1. GTDB lineage: Bacteria > Pseudomonadota > Gammaproteobacteria > Burkholderiales > Burkholderiaceae_C > CAISIP01. The sequence continues at coordinate 8,294 of JAYVRP010000011.1, forward strand.
CGCAGCTGGCGCTGCAGGTAGAGGTGCTGTTCGCAACCAGCATCACACGCACCGCCAGCCACGCTGACGAGCAACCACTGGCCACGCAAACTGCGCAGGTTGACCTGCGCACCATCGGGCCCGGTGGCGGGAAGGTCTGGCAATGGGCGTTGTGGATCCACCAGTTCACCGAAGACACGGCGGGCCTCGGGACGGACGAAGTAGTACGTGACATACGATGCCACCACGGGCGCAGCACACACCAGAAGCACCAACAGCATCTTCCAGCGGCCGATCACTGTGCGGCGGGAGTCGTGTTCGGGCACGTATCCCGGGTCAGGCAGCGAATGCACGGTCAGGCCCAACGGCTGCTCACTGCGGTGCAGCCGCGGCGCCTCAACGCGGCGGGAGGAATCGTCTGACAATTTGAAACCAAGCATAAAGGAGAGTGATCAGGCCACTCAACGCAAACCATTGAAATGCATAGCCATAGTGCTTTTCAACACCGAGGTTGACGCGGGGCCAGTCGCGCAACAGGCCGTCACCCGACAGGCCCTGTTGCAACACGGAAACACCCGCCAACGGAAGCCCGATCTCGCTGGAGAACTGCGCCAGAGCCAGATTTTGCCGGATCGCACCGGCGCGTGACTCCTCAAACTCATAAAGCTTGGATGGAGGCGGGGCAATCCGGCCTTCGATCTGCACGTCACCAATGGGCGTGGGCACCGTCGGCAGTTGTGCGCGGTCCGTGAAATTACGGGGAATCCAGCCACGCTGAACCAGTATGGCCGTGCTGGATCTGTCCGGCTGCAGCGGTGTGAGTACAAAGAAACCTGGCTTGCCATTCATTTGCCGGTTGTCCAGGAAAACAGTGTGCCCCTGAATCCACATGCCGCGTAAAGCCACGCGCCGGTGCAGATGGCCCTGATCTGCCTGATCCTTAAGCCACTCACTGCCTTCGAGCACCGGCAACATGCGCCGGGTATCCATGGTGTCCTGCAA
>JAYVRP010000012.1:0-2771 GCA_043776215.1 Rhodoferax sp.
GAGGCACTGGCGCCGCTGCGCGCCCTGGTGCATTGCGCGGGTGTCGGCGGCGCGGTACGCCTGGTCGAAAGGGACGGGCAACCCGGCTCCCTGGAGAAATTCGAATCGGTGGTGCGTATCAACCTGGTGGGCACGTTCAACACGCTGCGCCTGGCAGCGGCACGCATGGCGAAAAACGAAGTCATCGACGGCGAGCGTGGCGCCTGTGTGCTTACCGCCTCGGTGGCCGCTTTCGACGGCCAGATCGGCCAGATTCCTTATGCCTCGGCCAAGGCCGGCATCGTGGGCATGACGCTGGTGGCAGCGCGTGACCTGGCCAGCAAGTTCATTCGCGTGTGCACGATCGCGCCGGGCTTGTTCGACACCCCCTTGCTGGCGCGCTTGCCAGACAACGTCAAGGCGTCGCTCGCGGCATCGGTGCCCCATCCCGCGCGCCTGGGCCGTCCCGACGAATTTGCCTTGACGGCGCTGCACATTCTCGAGAACCCGATGCTCAATGGGGAGACCATCCGGCTCGATGGCGCGATCCGCATGGCGCCCCGCTGAGGCCCTGCGGCGCTTGTCGAGGTTTGGTGCAGGTCCCCGCGCCTTGTCGGGCCGGCGCAACAACAGGATGCTTGGCCGACCGAACTATCCGGTGAGCTGGCCCAGGCAAAGCCGTCCCAGGGCCGTGTCCGGGTCGGTCAGGTCCATCACCACGTCGAAGTGGTTGCGGCCCGGCACTTCGAGGCATTCGGTGCGGGCGCCGGCTGCCCGCAGCCGCGCTGCAAAGTCGCGGCTCTGGGCTGCGAACACGCTGGGTTCGATGGCGCCCCAGGCCAGCACGGTGGGCGGGAAACCGTGCAGATCTTTCAAGGCCGGGCTGCAACGCCTGGCCTGTTCGAGGTCCAGTCCCACCGCCTTGTTGATCGACGTACCGAGCAGCGGCTCCAGCGTGTACACGCCCGAGACCAGCACGGTGGCGGCCACGCCCGGGTTGCCCTGCGCCACCATGGCGGCCAGATGCGCGCCGGCCGAGCTGCCGGCCAGCACGATCCGTCGGGCGTCGAACCCCAGGCGGTCCGCGTGCTGCTGCAGCCAGCACACGGCGCTTTGACATTCGGCCACGATCTGCGGCAGGCTGGCCTGCGGTGCCAGGGTGTAGTCGAGCGCTGCAAAGGCCGCCCCGTGGGCCAGGCAACCGGGCGCGGCAAAGGCCGATTCGTCCTTCGACAACTCCTGCCAGTAGCCGCCATGGATGAACACCAGCAGGGGGGGCGGGGACGGGCTTGTGCCAAGGTCGGGCAGGAAGAGGTCCAGCACCTGGCGCGGCGCGTCCCCGTAGGCCAGGCTGTTCCAGCGCGGGCAGCTTGCGCGCGCGGCGGCGCTGCGTTCGATGTAGGCCGCGATGAACGGCTGGTAGTTGCCGCCGATGGCGGAGCTCGGGCTGTATTCGCGTTCGCGGGTGGCCAGGTCCATGGTGATCCAGGGGAAGTTTGACAAGGTGGACAGTGCAGCCGGGCGCTACGGGCAGTCAGCCGGCGGCCGATACCTCGACAAAAACGTCGTTGTAGGCCGGCTGCCCGCCCGGTGACCATGCCGGCGCAACGAGGTCGTTGATCCCGAGCCCGGAGGACCCGAAGTCCGTCCTCCACCATTTGCCCGGCAGTGCCACGACACCACGGTGAATACGGTCGGTGACCGACAGGTGCACCCGCAGCACGTGCTGGTCGCGGCGGACATCGACCGGCTGACCATTGGTCAAGCCACGCCTCGCGGCATCCTCGTGGTGCATCTCCAGTTGCGGATGCCGCATCGACTGGCGCTGGCGAGCGGCATTGGCCAGGCTCGAATTCAGAAAGTAGTGCCCCTTGGGTGTGAGCAGTTGCAAGTGCGTCGGGGATTGCGCCATCGGTGGCAAGGGCACACCCCCACAAAGAAGCAGCTTCTTCGCGCTGCCCGGTACCGGTCGGGCGGGGGAGCGCTTGACCCAGCCCTCGGTTTTCAATTGCGCCATGGAGACATCCGCAGGCAACGCGGCTGCGGCGATATTTTGGTCGGACTCGAACAAGGCGGGATGCTGCAGTTGCATGGCCTGTGCCAGCCGGCGTAGAACTTCACCATGTGACTTCGCCTCGCCAGGGGGCGCGACCGCCGGATGGTTCACCGTGATGTAGTGGTGGCCCCAAGCGCCTTGTATATCAAAGTGCTCCAGCTGCATCGTGGACGGCAGCACGATGTCGGCGAATGCAGCGGTATCCGTCATGAAGTGGTCGATCACGACGGTGAAAAGGTCCTCCCTTGACAGACCACGGCGCACACGGTCGGCATCTGGCTGCACAACGGCCGGATTGGTGCCCCACACCATCAGACCCTGGATGGGCGGGGCCAGGGTGGTGGTGGTCAGCGTCTCGCCCAGCCGGGCGAGGTCGAAACTTCGCGTATCGTGGGTTTGCAAATCCGGTCGGCCCGCACGGGCGCCATGAAAGATGGGCGCCGCTTCGATGAGCAGTCCGCCCCCGGGTTGCTGCCAGTGGCCGCCGAGAATGGCAAGCGCCGACAGCAGCCGCACGAAGGCCTCGCCATTTACCGTCTGCTGGGGCCCGATGCCCGCACGGATGACAGCTGGTTTTGCGGCGGCAAGCGCACGCGCAAGAAGAACCACGGTCTCCGCCGCCATGCCGCAGATTGCGCCGACACGCTCCGGAATCCACGGCGCAACCTGATCACAAAAACCATCCAGGTCGCTGACTGCCGTGCGCGCCGGCTCCAGGTTGACCAGCCCGTCGCGT
>JAYVRP010000013.1:0-2770 GCA_043776215.1 Rhodoferax sp.
GGGACAATGCCGGCGATGAACAGGCTCAACACGGAGATGTTGGCCACAGCCGCATACAGCACCATGATGACAGAGGGCGGAATGATCGGGCCGATCACCGAGGCCGCGACGACCAGCGCGGCGGCAAACGCCTTGCTGTAGCCCTCCTTGTGCATGCCGTTGATGAAGATTTGCCCGAGGGCGGCGATGTCGGCCACCGCCGTTCCCGAGATGCCGGAAAACATCACGGACGCCAGGATCGCCGCATAAGCGGTGCCTCCGCGTACCCGGCCGATGATCACCTGCGCGAAGTGAATGATGCGCTCGCTGATGCCGCCGCGGTTCATCAGTTCGCCGGCCAGGATGTAGAACGGCGCGGCCATGAGCACGAAGGTGTCGACTCCGTTGAAGAGGCGCGAGATCACGTTGAGTTGCTGCTCGCCGGTATACCAGAGCGCAAACGACCCGGCCAGCGCAAACGAATAGGAGATCGGCAGGCCGGCGACCAGCAGGAGCGTGAGGGCGATGGCAATGGCGATCATGCGGCTTCACCGGCAAATTTTTCGGGCCACATTGCGAGCGCGAACTTGAACACCGTGACGATGGCCAGCAGCACCCCCCCGATCGCCATCGCCGAATAAACGTAAAACATCTTGATACCGGTCGTGGGCGCTGTCTGCATGCCATTCAAGAGGCAGAACTTGGTCCCTTGCCAGATGATCAACACGCAGAATCCGAAGATGACCAACTGCAGAAATGCCTGGTGCCAGGCCTGGAATCGGGGGTTCTTGACATCGAGAAAAAGATTCATGTCCATGTGGTCGCCATACAGGCTGGCCGCCGCGGCGCCCACGAAGGTCAACCACACGGTGCTGTATCGCACCATCTCTTCGGTCCATGACAAGGGGGCGTTCAGCACGTAACGCGTGAACACCTGCGCGATGTTGAGCAGCACGCTGATCAGCAGCAGCCAGCCGATGATGTGATCGGACAGGACCCCGACCGAGTGGCCGAAACGATTGATGAATTTCATGGATATATCCGTCAACAGAACGCCCTGCCCGCAGGGGCAAGGCGTACCGGCGATTCAACAGGCGCCAACAATCAATTGGCGTAGGACTTGCTGGTCGTTTCCTTGACTGCGGCAAGCAGCTTGTCGACGATCGGCCGGCCGGTCTGCGACGCGATGAACTCGATCACCGGTTCCTGGGTCTGCTTGCGAAAGGCTTCCTTTTCGGTCGGTGTAGTGACATACACCTTGGTGCCGGCCGCGCGGATTTTCTGGATGGCCTGCAAACTGTCCATGGACTTGCGCGAATTCGCCACCTCGGCGTGCATGGACGCACCGTCAATCAGGATCTTCTGCAGGTCCGGGGTAAGCCCTTGGAACACCTTGTCGTTGATGATGATGTAGTGCATGCCATAAATGTGTTCATTGACCGACATGAACTTCTGCACCTCGTACAGTTTGGCGTCCCAGATCGTCGAGGCGGCATTCTCCTGACCATCGACCACGTTGGATTTGAGCGAGGTGATCAACTCCGGATAGGCAATCGGCGTGGCCGCGGCACCCATGGACTTCATGAAGTTCACGTACACCTGCGACTGCATGGTGCGCATCTTCATGCCCTTCATGTCGTCCGGCGTCCTGACTTCCTTGGAATTGTTGGTCAGGTTGCGAAATCCGTTCTCCGAGACCGCCAGCGTGCGGATGCCGGTGGCCTTGCGCATGTCTTCGTTGAGGTCACGCACGAACGGGCTTTTCATGAACTCCCAGGCCACAGGCGAGGACGGAAACAGGTACGGGATCTGGAACACCAGCATGGGCTTGTGAAAGTTGCCCAGCACCGAGTCGTCGGTCAAGGCCATTTCCAGCGTGCCGTTCTTGACCTGCTCGGTGACCTGCTGCGAACCGCCGAAGGTATTGAAAAACAGCCGGATCTGGATTTTTCCGTCGCTCTTGAACTCGACGTACTCCTTGAGCGCCTTCATGCCAAGGATTTCACCCCCTTGGCTGTCGGGCGCGCCAATCGAGAACTTGAGCACGGTCTGGGCTGCGGCCGTGGCCGAAAGCGACAGTGCCGCGACGGTCAACAGGCTGGTTAAATAGTGTTTGATGCGCATGATGCTGTCTCCTGGTTGGTTGATTGACATGAACGAAAACCGACTGACTTCTTGTTCTGGTGATCCTGCCGCGCTCCTGGCGGCGCGCGCGATGCGCCGCCTTGATCGGACCGCCGGTCCATCCTACGCACCGCAGGCGCAACCGTCAACGCGGCTGCGTCGGCGGCAACCCACGGCATCAGGCCCACACCGCCTCCGCGCTGACCGATTCGATGTGCCGGCGAAACGCGCCAAGCCAGCGTGCGGCCAACTCACCGTCAATGGCCCGGTGGTCGCACGACAGGGTGACTGTCATCATGCTCGCCACGGCAAGTTGGCCGTCGCGCACCACGGCGCGCTGCTCGGCGGCCCCCACCGCCAGGATAGCCGCCTGCGGCGGGTTGATGATGGCCGTGAACTCGCGCACGCCATGACCGCCCAGGTTCGAGATTGAAAAAGTCCCGCCAGCCCCCGCTCCTGGCGGCAGCGTGCCGGCGCGCGCCTGCGCCGCGAGATCGCGCATCTCGCGGGAAATGGCCGCCACACCCTTGCTGTCCGCGTCTGCAATCACTGGCGTGACCAGCCCTTGTGGCACGGCCACCGCCACGGCCACATGCACCTGCGTGAAATGCCGGATGACATTCGGGCTGAAGGACACATTGACCGCTGGCACCTCACGCAGGGCTTG
>JAYVRP010000014.1:0-9238 GCA_043776215.1 Rhodoferax sp.
TCCTTGGCGAACTGCAGTGCCTCCGCAGTGTAGGTGGAGGTGGTGGTGTAGGTGCCGTGAACCGATTTGCAGGACGCCATGACTCCCAGGAAATCTTTCATTTCCTGCAGTCCGACAGGGCGGTCGAGCCAGTGCTTGCAACGCACGATTGCAACCGGGCCGGGCATTTTCGCTGCGTGAAGCCAGATGTCCACGCCTTCGTCGGTTCGATGGGTTTCCGAGCGTGTATCGAACCCGGCCCAGGCAAACCAGGTCTCGCAGACTGCCGCAAAACGTTGCGCATCGATAGACTTGAATACGTCAAGCGTCCATCGCTTGCCGTTGAGCTGGGCGGAAAAGCGGGGCGTGTTGACCTCGGCTACATCCCGGTCGAGGATACGTTTCATGGTCGAGCCTGCGCGGGCGGTCGGGGCATCGGTGGTGCGGGTCTTTTCGCGGTTATGACTGGCGAGCGCAACACCGATACCATGGGCCATCAGCCCGACTACCAAGATCACCAGGGATACCGCCATGGCGATGGGGTGGCTGATGTCGAACCACCAGGTGCACAGCCATGTCGCTCCCAGCATCGCGACGGTGGTCAGCATGGCTGGCTTGAAGCTGCCGGAGGATTCGTCTCTGGCATGGTTCTGGGCAAGTTTGAGGAACTGCGTCATGGTCAGTCTTTCACGGTCATGGTGGTCGAGATAGGTGACACCATGTGGGAAGTCTAGGTAGCTGGCATGACAATTCAAAGGCACTTTTCACGCTTTTCCAGATTGATGTCACCCGGGATTCGTCGGGTTCTGTGCGCTTTGGCGGGTCGCCGACAAAACCTGTCAAGACACGCTGGAGGGTGCGGCGCAGCGCACGGGCATCGGGATGGCCCGGCTGGCGCGCGCTTCGACCCTTCGATGGGCTTGGTAGAAGGACTCTCAAGCTCTCAGTGGCCTGCCTTGAAAAAGCCCGGTGCCGCTGAAAAAAGCGATTCAAACCCTCCAGCAGGTTCGAAACGTTTGTTGCGGTAGGTCAAACGGGTCGGTCCCGGAAGCGCTCGCTCGGAGACCGGGTGCCGCTCATCCCCCGGGTAACAGACCACGCGCAAGCCCTCGTGCTGGAATGGCTCCGGCTGTACCACTGGCGGTTTGCGGGTCCTGGCGGAATGCAGCACTTCCTCGACGCCTCGGTAGTGTGCCAGGTGCGCCAGGCTCATGATCTGCGGGGGCGCCAATGCAATGTCACCGCGCCAGTATTGCTCCAGGGCAGCTCGGGGTGTCAGCCACACACTCTCGGTGGCCTCGTGGTTGTCGTGGCGAGCAACCTGGTGCGCGGGCACCGCCGACACGAAGAAACGGGTGTCAAAACGTTTGGTGGACAGGCTCGGCATCTTGGGAGTGATCCAGCGTGACCAAGGCACCACGCTGGAAGTCTGCAACCGCAATGACAAACGTGACAAGACCTCGCCAAAGGCATGACCTTCGCGCAACATGGCGCCAGCTTGCGCGACGCCCTGCGGCGTGGCGTTCTGGGCAAACAACACCCCTGACTCCTCAAATGCTTCGCGGATGGCCGCAACGTACAGGCTGGCCGCAGTGATCGCGTCCAGCCCCGTTTCGTTCAGGCCGGGTTGCAGCTCCTGGGGCGGACGGTCCAGGTGGCGCACCATGTCCAGTTCCGCGTCGCACGGGTCCAGTTTGCCACCTGGAAACACATACGCGCCACCGAGCACATCGGACAACCCGTGGCGCTTCAGCAGAAAGACCTCCATGCCCAGCGTGGTGTTGCGCAACATGACCACGGTCGCCGCCGGGCGCGGGGGTATGGCAACGATTTCGGTATTCAACTCCATGGAGGGGCTCCGTCAGGGTAGGCGCGTGATTTACATTAGCCAGCGGCTGACCATTCTTCGACCCTTCCGAAGGCTCTGGATGAGCCGAACTCCTGGCCTATGGTTCCGACAGGCTATCAGAGTCCGGGGCCAGACGGCTTCTCCAACAGGACAGGAAGACAAACATGACAATGGACTTCAACGGCCGGGTGGCAATCGTGACAGGCGCCGGCGGCGGGCTCGGCCGTCAACATGCCCTGGCACTGGCAGCGCGTGGTGCGCGGGTGGTGGTAAATGACCTCGGCGGTGCGCGCGACGGGTCCGGTGCCAGCGAGACCGCCGCGCAGGCCGTGGTGGCGCAGATCCGCGCTGTGGGTGGAGAGGCCATGGCCAACAGCGCCTCGGTGACCGATTTTTCCGCCGTCCAGGCGATGGTGCAACAGGCCATGGAGGCGTGGGGCCGGGTGGACATCCTCGTGAACAACGCAGGCATATTGCGTGACAAATCGTTCGCCAAGATGGAGCTGCATGACTTCCGGCTGGTGATGGACGTGCATCTGATGGGTGCGGTGCATTGCACCAAGGCAGTGTGGTCCATCATGGCCGCGCAGAATTACGGGCGTGTCGTCCTGACAAGCTCGTCGTCCGGCCTGTATGGGAACTTCGGGCAGTCCAACTATGGCGCTGCCAAAATGGCGCTGGTCGGGCTGATGCAGACCCTGGCCATCGAGGGCGCCAAGAGCGGTATTCGTGTCAATTGCCTGGCGCCGACGGCGGCAACTCGCATGACAGAAGGTCTGATGCCTCAGGCGGTCATGGACGCGCTGGTGCCTGAGGCCGTCGTGCCGGCGATGCTGGTACTGGCGTCGCACGATGCCCCCACGCGGACCGTCTTGTGCGCCGGGGCGGGTACTTTCGAGGCCGCCCATGTCACCTTGACGCAGGGCCTCTGGATCGGTACCGACGCACAAACGCCAGAACGCCTCTTCAATCAACTGGCACAGGTGTGCGACCGCACCGGTGAAACCGTTCCTGGCAGCGGCGCCGAGCAGGGCGGCAATGAGGTCCGCAAGGCCTTCGCCGCGCGATCACCAGTTTGAACGGCACCAATCCTCCCCGGGAGATATACTCAAAGGTTGCTGTACCGGAGGCGAGAAGTGCGACCGGTACCACGTGAGGCAACCAATGCCCTGCGTGTCGCACGGCTGAAACTCCTGTCTGCAGGGGCTTCTTTCTGGGTTTGCCAGTTCCCGTGCATTACCGTGTTGTTCTGGCCGCATCTCCCCCTGGACAACGAAAACCCACTGGAGAAACGGCCATGGCCAAAGAAGAGTTGATTGAGATGAGTGGGTTGATCACCGAGGTGCTACCCGACTCGCGTTTTCGCGTCACGCTGGACAACGGCCACCAGTTGGTCGCCTATACCGGTGGCAAGATGCGCAAGCATCACATCCGTATCATCGCCGGCGACAAGGTGTCAATCGAGTTGTCGCCCTACGACCTGAGCAAGGGACGCATTACTTTCCGCCATATTGCCGGTCGCGGCCCGGGCCCGCAGCGCACCCACTGACCGATTCCGCGCGCCTGACCGCCCCGGCCGGCCGGCCCCGCTACTTGTGGCTCAGTACAGAACCACACCCCGGATAGACTCTCCGCGTTTCATCAGGTCGAAGCCCTGATTGATGTCCTCCAGGGGCATGGTGTGGGTGATCAGGTCATCGATGTTGATCTTGCCGTCCATGTACCAGTCGACAATTCTGGGCACATCCGTTCGTCCGCGTGCCCCTCCGAATGCCGAGCCTTCCCATTTGCGCCCGGTTACGAGCTGGAAGGGGCGGGTGTTGATCTCGGCCCCGGCCTCGGCCACACCGATGATGATGCTGCGGCCCCAGCCCTTGTGGGTGCACTCCAGCGCCTGACGCATGACTTTGGTGTTGCCGATACATTCAAAACTGTAGTCTGCGCCGCCGTCTGTCAACTGGACGATCCGGTCCACCACATTGCCTCCCGCCAGCTCCAGTTCCCTGGGGTTGATGAAATGTGTCATCCCGAACTTGCGTGCCATCTGCTCGCGCGCCGGGTTGATATCGACACCGATGATTTTGTCGGCGCCGACCATACGCGCGCCCTGGATCACGTTGAGCCCAATGCCACCCAATCCAAACACCACGACGTTGGCGCCCGCTTCGACCTTGGCCGTGAACAATACGGCTCCAATGCCGGTGGTCACACCACACCCGATGTAACACACTTTGTCGAAGGGGGCGTCTTCGCGGATCTTTGCCAGCGCAATTTCGGGAACCACCGTGTAGTTGCTGAAAGTGGAGGTGCCCATGTAGTGCAGGATGGGCTTGCCATCGAGGCTGAAGCGGCTACTGGCATCGGGCATGAGGCCCTTGCCTTGCGTGCCGCGGATCAATTGACACAGGTTGGTCTTGCGTGACAGACAGAACTTGCACTGACGACATTCGGGGGTGTACAGGGGTATCACGTGGTCACCCTTGCGCAGGCCGGTCACCCCGGGGCCGACATCGACCACGACGCCAGCACCTTCATGCCCCAGGATCGCGGGAAAAATGCCTTCAGGGTCGCCACCAGACAACGTGTAGTAGTCGGTATGGCAGATGCCCGTGGCCTTGATTTCGACCAGCACTTCGCCAAATCTCGGCCCTTCAAGGTCCACGGTTTCGATTGTCAGGGGCGCGCCGGATTTCCAGGCGACGGCAGCTTTGGTTTTCATGGCAAAGGATCGTTGAGAGGTGGTGGAGCCGGAACTATAGCCGCACAGGCTGGCCGTGGGCGGCAATGGTGTGACCCGTGCTACGGGAAGCTGTCTGTGGGGGGTGTGAGGGATGTGCGAGGGAGCCGCCGTGGCTATACTTGTGTTTGATTTACCGTTGCGAGGCTTGTTTGGAACTCACTTCCCGCCATTTGGGCTCGATATGCATCCTGGAAGTTCACGGGCGGCTCGACCACGCACACGCGAAGGCATTCGAAAACGCCTTGATGCCCCATCTGGCGGATTGCACCAAGGCGGGTAAGCCGGTGGTGCTGGACTTCTCCAAAGTCGTCTACATCAGCAGCGTCGGTTTGCGCGTTTTGTTGCTGGCAGCCAAGCAGATCAAGATGCAACAGGGGCGGATCGCCGTTGCGGCGCTGACTCCCATCGTGACTGAGGTGTTCCAGGTCAGCCATTTCAACCTCGTGATCCAGGTCTTTCCCGATGTCGCCGCCGCCGTGGCGCAACTCGGGGTGGATTGACGCCATGCCATGAAAGTCCGGTTCTGGGGCACGCGAGGCTCGATTCCGGTCTCGCTGACGGCACCGGACATCCGGGCCAAGATACTCACGGCCCTGAAGGGCGCTCGCGGCTTGAGCCTCGACGGGCCCGGCGACCTGGATGCCTATGTGGACAGCCTGGGCTTTGACATAGCGGGAACCTTCGGCGGCCATTCGAGTTGTCTGCAGCTTGACACCGGGGGCGCGGAGCACATCATTCTGGACCTCGGCACCGGTGTGCGCCCGCTGGGCCAGCATTTTCTGGCGCGTTTTGGCCCTGGCGCACCACAGACTTACCATGTGTTCATGTCCCACCTGCATTGGGACCACATCATGGGTTTGCCATTTTTCACGCCGGTCTACATTGCCGGAAACCGGATCGTGATACACAGTTGCCATCCCCACGTGGAGTTCGCCCTTCGGCGCCAGCAGGCGGAACCGTCTTTTCCAGTCCGATTCGAGCAGTTCTCGGCCAAGTTCGAGTTCGACATCATGCGGCCCGGTGAGTCCGTGCAAATTGACGGAACCACTGTCACCGCGCATGCGCAACGCCATGCCGGTGACTCCTATGGCTGGCGATTCGACCGCGACGGCAAAAGCCTGGTCTACACCACGGATTCCGAACACCGGTTGGAAGATGAATCCGAGCGCGAGGGATTCGTCCGCTTTTTTGATCGGGCGGATGTTGTGGTTTTCGATGCGATGTATTCGCTGGCCGATGCGATCTCGGTCAAAGCCGATTGGGGGCATTCCAGCAATATCGTGGGTGTTGAGTTGTGCCAGGCCGCGCGCGTCCGGACCCTGGTCATGTTTCACCATGAACCTGCCTATGACGATGCGAAGATTGCCGGCGTGCTCGAGGAGACGAGGCGTTTCGAGCAGATCACGCGGGACGGCCATGCGCTGGAAGTCCTGTCGGCCTGGGATGGTCTCGAGCTGACCCTGTGAACCGCTGGACCGCGCTTTTCGGCAAGGTCTTCCTGTACCAGCGCGGGCGTGTGGTGGCACTGGCTTTTCTGCTGTTGTATGCGGGGTTGACGGGATTGGCCGAACTGTCCACCGCGCCCGGCGCAATGGAAGTGCAGCCGGCCTGGATGCGCGCCGCTGTGGCACCCGTAGGAGCCATCCGGCAGTTGCTCTTCGATGCCTACCAACGCGGCTTTCCGCGCGTGCGTCAGGCACAGACGGTGGCGATTGTGAGCATCGACGAAAAGAGCCTCAAGACCGTGGGGCAGTGGCCATGGCCACGCAACAAGTTGGCCGACCTGGTGGATGCCATCGCGCTCCATCGGCCGGCGGCGATCGGCCTGGATATCTACATGCCCGAGCCGGACCAGACGTCGCCTGAGCAGGTAGCGCAGGGCCTGGGGGCCCAACAGCGCGACCTGGCCGATGTGTTGCGGGGATTGCCCGGGCACGATGCCCGACTTGCCAGTTCGTTGCAGGCCGCCCCCACTGTTCTGGGGGCGGCGGGTTTCGGATTCGCAACCTTGAGCACCAGCGTCGGCATGCGCACGCGCGAGGTGCGGCTGCAGGGCGCCGATCCCGTGCCGTACCTGCATCGTCATCCCTTCGTTGTGGCCAGCCTGCCGCAGCTGCAGTCGGCCGCCCGTGGGCAGGCGCTGGTGTCGATCGATGAGGCGGCCGTGGTGCGCCGGATCCCGCTGGTGGCCGCCATCGGAGACCTCGTCACGCCGTCCCTTGCGATGGAGATGTTGCGGGTGGCGACCGACAGCGAGGCGATCAATGTTCGCACCGACGAGCACGGTATCCGGTCGGTCAGTGTGGCCGACCTGACGGTCGCCACCCAGGCCGGCGGTGACATATGGTTGCATTTTTCGTCGATCGCCAAGGACGGCGACTATCGCAACATTTCGGCCGTGGATCTCCTGACCGGCGAGGCGTCGGGCGAAGCGATCACCGGCAAACTGGTCCTGATCGGATTGACCGGCTCAGGTTTGAACGACCGCCGCGTAACGGCGCTCGGTGAAAGTGTGCCCGGCATCGAAATCCAGGCACAGGTGTTGGAGAGCATGCTGGATGGACGCATGTTGTTGCGACCCTGGTGGATGAAGTGGCTCGAGTTGGGTCTGCTGGTGGCCCTGGGTCTGGCAATGATCTGGGAAGCCCCCAATGGATTGCGTCGCACTGCGGGCGAACGGGGACGCAGGCACCTGCGGCTGGGCTGGTGGGTGAGTGTTGTCTGCCTGTTGGTTTTGGTGCTGGGTGTCTGGCTGTTCTGGAAACTCGGCTGGTTGTTTGATGGTGCCAGCATGTCCGTGGGGTTCGCCAGCCTGCTGGCCAGCCTGGTGTCGAGCTCCACACTGGAGGTCGAACGGGACAACCGCCGGCTCGCCGTGGAGCAGCAGCAGTTGCGCGAGCAGGCGGCCCGGCTGGCGGGAGAAATGGAAGCCGCACGGCGGATCCAGCTCGGGTCCTTGCCGGATGCCAAGCGGGCGTTTCCCGGTGAGTCGCGGTTTGTCATCGACGCCCTGATCGAGCCAGCGCGCGAGGTGGGGGGCGACCTCTACGACTTCTTCATGATCGATGACCGCCATTTGTGTTTCCTGATCGGTGACGTGTCGGGCAAGGGTGTGCCGGCAAGCCTGTTCATGGCGGTGACCAAGGCGCTGGCCCGCAGTTTTGCGACGCGCCTGTCGGGCGGGCCGGCCGGGATCGTGTCGGCCGCCAACCTGGACTTGTCACGCGAAAACGTGGAGACCTTGTTCGTCACCTTGCTGCTGGGTGTGCTGGACGTCGAGAGTGGTCAGCTGGAACTGGTCAATGCAGGCCACGAGGGGCCGTGGCGACTGGGCGCGGACGGCCTGCTTCGGCAGATTGTGGCCTCGGCCGTCGAGGGTGGCCCGCCGCTGTGCGTGGTGGACGACTTCACCTACCGCGTGCAGCGTGTCCAGTTGTTGCCTGGAGACCGCCTGTGCATGGTGACCGACGGCATTACCGAGGCGGCCAACCGTGCCGAAGAACTTTATGGGAGCGCGCGCTTGCGCGACGCGTTGGCGGCCATGGAGCTCGCACCTTCCGCTCCGGCCATCATGCACCACCTGCGCGAGGATGTCGGCGCGTTCGTGGATGGCGCAGAGGCATCCGACGACCTCGCCATCCTCGTGGTGCACTGGAGGGGTCCCACCGTGGCGCGCCCGGAAACAGTCAGCGCAGATTGATCTCGACCCTTCGGTTCCTTGGTTCGGGCACCTCGTCGGCGGTGGGGATGATCGGCTCACGCTCACCACGTCCTGCCACCTCCATGGAGGTGGGGCGGATGCCGGCCCGCAGTATCAGGTCGCGCACGGTTTCCGCACGCTGGAGCGACAAGGTGTCGTTCAGTTCAAGGCCGCCCACCCGGTCGGTGTGGCCGATGACCGTGACCTCCGCAGCGGGATAGGAGACCATGGCAGCCTGGAGCTGTTCCAGCACCGGCTGAATGACCGGTGCAATGTCCACCGCAGAGCCGAATTCAAAATAGACCATGAACGACACCGGCGCCGCCGGACGCGCGGCCAAGGTGACGGCATAACGCTGGGCCACCTGTGTCGCGTCCTCTGTGGCCAGGGTAATGGCGCCGCGCTGGCTTACGCTGGCACTACCGTAGGCCGTGTTGACCAGTTGCTGGCCGGTTTCTGACTTGACGATCACGGCGCCGGACTTTCCGTCGGCATCCGGCAGCATCACTACGCGGCTGGTGGGCTGTGCGTTCATGATCAGAAGAACCAGCCCGATGAACCCCGCCGCAATGACCCCCATGGCGGTTCTCCTACTGCCCTGCGTCGATCAGGAAACTGGTACCACGTACGCCCAGTGTCATTCCCGGCGCCGCAAAACTCACCGCCTCCGGAGTCGCCTTGGCGATCTTCCCGGAAATCACCGACAAGGTGCCACGTTTGACTGTGGCGTCAATCACGCCAGCATGTGTGGTGCTGTTGAACGCGAACTTGTGGAGGTCCACCGTGGAGTTGGGGCCTGCTGACAGGATGGTGTTGTCACGCAGGGTGATGCCTACCGAGCCATCGGCGCCGGTCAACACGCGGTCACTGGCAAATATGCGGGTGCCCACGGGCACTTCCATTTTCTGGCCACTGCGCTCAAGGGTCACAGCGCCTTTGCTGATCTTCACGACTCCGGCCTCATCGGCTG
>JAYVRP010000015.1:0-9229 GCA_043776215.1 Rhodoferax sp.
CTGGATTGCAGCGACAACTTCGCCACCCGCCATGCCGTGAACGCTGCCTGCGTGCGCCACCATAAGCCGCTGGTGTCGGGTGCGGCGATCCGCTTCGACGGCCAGGTCAGTGTGTACGACAGCCGCGACGGCAAGTCGCCCTGTTACGCCTGTGTCTTCCCCCCAGATGCCGGGTTCGAGGAAACCCGCTGCGCCACCATGGGCGTGTTTGCACCGCTGGTGGGCATCATCGGCACGATGCAGGCTGCGGAAGCCCTCAAATTGATCGTTGGCGTCGGCAAGTCACTGGCCGGGCGACTGTTGATGCTGGACGGGCGTGCCATGGAGTGGACCGAGGTTGGGTTGCCGCGCAACCCGGCATGCCCCGTGTGCGGAAGCCACTGAGACAAGCAGATCACCGTACTAGAATCAGCGCGATTCAAACGCGCGACCCGGCGGTTCGCACCCCCTCAGCATGCAGAAAAACCGCAGTATCAGCATTGCCTCGACCGGAAGCACACGCGTGCTTTCTCCAGGGCAGAAAAGGTTCAATTCCCTGATCCTCAAGATCGGCGTGCAACGCAAATTGCTGGCCGACTGGAACGAGGTGTCACCACTGCTTCAACGGCGGCATTCGGCGGAGTTTGCACCGCTGCTCGATGGCTATGCCGAGCTCAATGCCAAGCTGGTGCGTCTGCTGGACCAACGCGCCGACGCCAAGAGCCTGAACAAGGCCGAACGGCGATTTCTGCGCCAGTTGATCTGCCGCTTGGCCGGACCCTTGATCGATGGCAAACATGCCGACCAGATGAAGGCCATCTACAACCGACACAGCCGCACGGATTTCGACTCCGACGTGAAGGCCTCGAAGGACGGGCTCAAGCAGATGATTCAGGATGAATTTGGCGTGGACCCGGCCGACGACATCCTCGATGCCACTTCGCCCGACGAATGGCTGGCCCGCCTGCAGGACATGCTTGAATTGCAGATGGCGCAGCAGCAAACACAGCGCGAGCAGGCCCGCAGCGCCCAACAGCAAGCACAGCGCAAGCCCAATGCGAAACAGGCAAAAGCCAAGGCCGAAGAACATCTGACCAGCCAGTCAATCCGCGAGGTCTACCGCAAACTTGTCAGTGCCCTGCACCCTGACCGCGAGCCCGACGCCGCTGAACGCGTGCGCAAAACCGGGCTGATGCAGCGCGTCAACCAAGCCTACGAGAAGAACGACCTGCTGAGCCTGCTGCAACTGCAACTGGAAATCGAGCAAATCGACCAAAATGCCCTGGACGGCATTGCCGAAGACCGTCTCAGGCACTACAACAAGGTGCTGGCCGAGCAGCTCGAAGAGTTGCAGCAGGAAGTGCAGCGTCAAGAACACCACTTCAAACTGCAGTACCACCTGTCCCTCCATGAACGTGTGACCCCGGCCACCACGATGAAGGCCTTTACCCGGAACAAGCAACATCTGATCGCTGACACACACGCCTTGCAAAGCCAGTTGCAGTGGCTGGCCGGCGGTGACATGAAAACCTTCAGGCGCTGGCTGAGACAGCAACGCGAAATGGAGCACCAAGACGCCGATCTGGACGACTTGTTCGAAGAGTGGGGGCCAGCCTTTGGGTAGCTTGTTCATCCGCAACCAGGCAGCCTCGACGATCCTGACAGTCTGTCCGCGACCTGGCAAGTTTCCTGAACCCGCAAGGGCTGATGAGTGCCGCGTCGGGAGCGGTTGGGCAAGGCCGCCAACACCTTGCGTTTCGACGGCGGGGGGGCGCTGATGCTGGTGTGGCCGGGCCAGGCCGGGGCGGCTGCGCGTGCCGACACCGGAGCCGGTGCCCGCGACTTCAAATCTGGAGGCGTGAGGATCCGCGCTATCACCAGCACCCCCGAGCATGACGGAGATGATCTTGCGCTGGGCAGTGCAATTCGGGCTGCTGCCCCTATCCACTGGAAACACCCGCTGGTCCGGGTGGAAATGGTCGGCACAAGCGGCGCCACCTGTCGCGGTGCGGACCCGATGGTGATCAATCAGCCGTCTCGGGTCGTTGGCCCGATCACATCGGAGAACACCGGATCCGTGGTAACGATCCGGGCGCTTTGCCTCACATCACCAGCGACAGAGGCGAGTGACGGCAGCACCATGGAACCTTGCCGGTGAAATGGCACACACGGGCCAGGCACGACCTGATCGGTCAGTGATGCCGCGGGTGCCCGACCCCGGAAGGCCGGTAATGTTCCAGCGTCAGTGAGGGCAATTCGCCGAACATCGCCAGGTAGTCCCGCGCAAAGGCGCTCGGATGGTCGAAACCCCACTGCAGGCAAGTGTCCAGCACCGAGCCCACCCCCCGCTTCAGACTGCGCCGCGCACCACCCAGGCGCACGCTCTTGAGGTACTGCAAGGGGGTGATGCCCAGCGCCTGTTCAAAACAATATTGCAAGGTGCGCCGGGGCAGGCCGAGCTCGTCACACAAGGCGGCGACATTCAGCGCCGTATCGGCTCGGTCGCCCATCCACTCCCGGACCCGCGCCAATGCCAGTTCGACCGTCTTGTGGCACATCAGCGCCTTGGCGCGCACCGGCGCATCCTCGAACTTCAGCAGCGCCTCCGCCAGGCAATCCATCATGGCGACACGGGCACGCGGCATGCGCTCTGAAGCGAGTTTCGGGTCGATCAGCACCAGCATGGCGTCGACAATCCCTTGGCGCATCCAGCCCGGCAGGCGGCCTACACGGGCGATGCGCAAATGGGCACGCGACAGCAACTGGTGTGACTCGTCGAATTGCGCCAGCACGTCGCGGGCCACGCCGACCACCAGCAGCTCGAAACGCTCCGGGGTGCGCAGGCTGAGCCGGCGCGGCGCGAAAAAACCCATCACCTCGCTCTGGGTAGCCACCCGAGCGCCAAACGAGAACACGGCACCACTGGCATGCACCGGGATGGCCAGGCCGACCATCCGACCATCGGTTTCGCCTTCCTGCAGGATCGCGCCTTGGGTGTGCTCGTGGTACACCTGCACACCGCCGCCCGAGGCCAGGGTCAGGGCACCCCGGAACTGGCCACGTTCGAGCTTGGTGTAGCGCTGCGTCCAACCCGGCAAGGACATGGACAACTCGTCCACATCCGAGGTGTGGATCTGCTGGAGTTGCCAATCGGTGGACATGGGGGGAGGACCTGGGGGAGTGAGCCGCATCCTACCGTGAACCCTGCGTTTGCCGGGCTCCACTAAGGGAAAACGAGCACGTTCAACGCCGCGATCTTGCCGATTCTTGCTAGCCAGCATCACCCCCCCGCCCTAGGATGGGGAACCAACACCCACTGCAGGCAGGCTCATCCATGAACGCGCCCTTGTCCAGAACCGAACAATCTGCCGTTGCGCAGTCGCATGCAGGCTCGATGCTTCACCCGATGGTGGACCCGAAACTGCCCGAACGCAACGTGCCGCTGTGTATTGCACGCGGCGACGGCGTTTACGTCTTCGACGCAGATGGCAAGCGCTACCTCGACACAGTGGCGTCGTTGTGGAACGTCAACGTGGGCCACAACCGCCCGGAACTGCGCGAGGCCATCGTGGCCCAATTGGACAAACTGGCCTACTACTCGACCTTCGTCAACACCACCAATGCGCCTGCCGTGGAGCTGGCAGGCCGGCTGATGGCGATGTTTGCACCCGAGAAGATGGCCAAGGTGATGTTCAGCTCAGGCGGGTCAGACGCGGTCGAGACCGCCATCAAACTCGCTCGCCAGTACTGGAAACTGGAGGGCCAGGCAGAACGCGTCAAGATTCTCTCGCTCAAGCTGGGTTACCACGGCGTGCATTTTGGCGGTGCGTCTGCCAATGGCAACCCGCTGTTTCGCGTGGCCTACGAACCACTGCTGCCGGGGTTCTTCCAGGTGGAGGGCCCGTATGCCTACCGCAACCCGTGGGGCGCGGTCAGTGAGGCGCAATTGCTGGCGTTCTCGCTGGCGGAGCTGGAGCGCACCATCCAGTACCAGGGCCCCTCCACCGTGGCTGCGTTCATGGCCGAACCGGTGCAGGGCGCAGGCGGGGTCATCGTTCCGCCCGCAGGCTACTGGCCGGGTGTGCGGCGCCTCCTCGACCAGTACGGCATCCTGTTGATTTCCGACGAAGTGGTCACCGGTTTTGGTCGCATTGGCAGCCTGTGTGGTGCCCGCGCCTGGGGCGTGGCGCCCGACATCATGGCCATGGCCAAGGGTATCAATTCGGGGTACGTGCCGCTGGGAGCGACACTGATCAACGAACGCATTGCCAACGCCTGGAAACGCGAGCACCCCTTGGCTGCAGTCATGCACGGCTACACCTACTCCGGCCATCCGCTGGCGTGTGCGGCGGCCAACGCGAACCTGGACATCGTGGTGGCCGAAGATCTTCCCGGCAACGCCGCTGCAGTGGGCGGCTACATGCTGGAACGGCTGCAGGAGTTCGACCGTTACCCGATGGTCGGCAACATCCGTGGCAAGGGGCTGATGGCGGCGCTCGAACTGGTCAAGGACCGCGCCACGAAGCAACCGCTGATGCTGGGCGAACCTGCGGCGCAAAAACTCATCCAGGTTGCACGTGACGAAGGCGCCATTGTGCGTATCCAGGGCAACCGCCTGATCATTTCGCCGCCGCTGGTGTTTACCCGCGCCCATGTCGATGAAATGCTCGTCCTCCTGCACACGGCTTTTGTCCAGGCGCAGTCCGTCGTTTGAAACCTGTTTTCCCACCTGCTTTTACCTCACTGAAAGGAACCCGCCATGAAAACATTGCTTGTTGCCATCGGCCTTGTAGCCGCTGCCATCACACCCCTGCACGCCATCGCGCAGGACAAATGGCCCAGCAAGACGATTGAGATCATCTACCCGTATCCACCAGGCAATGACACCGACGCAGTGGTGCGGCTGGTGGCTGAAGGCATGAGCAAACGGCTCGGCGTACCGGTGCAGGTGATCAACAAACCTGGCGGCGGCGGTGTGGTCGGATTTGGGGAGATGGTGCGCGCCAAGCCGGACGGCTACACCATCGGCACCTGGACCCCGGGGCCGGGCATTTCGCAGATCGTCGCAGGCAACACGCCTTACAAACAGAACGACTACATTGCGATTGCAGGTTTGCACGAAAACGACTTTGTGCTGGCATCCAAAGGCAGCATCCCCGCGAACAACCTGAAGGAATTCGGCGTCTGGGCCAAGAAACAGGGCAAACCGATCATCGTGGGCAGCTACGCGCCAGCCGCAGTGCCGGCGCTCATGGCCGCCAAGATCGCCAAGAAAGACGGCTGGCCGATCAAAGTGGTGGCCTTCGGCAATCCAGGTGCCAAGGAATTGGTGGCCGGGGACGCCGACGTGACCACGACCGGCGCCGAAATGGTGTCGTCCTACATGAAGGACGGCCAGGTCAAGGTCCTCTCGGCGTGGTCGCAAAAACGCAACCCGCTGGTTCCCAAAGTGGCCACAGCCAAGGAAGAAGGTTATGGAGACCTATTCCTGTGGACAGGTATGGCCGCCCCGGCCGGTATGCCGAAGGACATCGTGGCCAAGTTGTCCAGCGCGATCAGCGAATCACTGAAAGACAAGGCAGTCACCGACATGCTGGCCAAGGTAGGAGTTGCGGCGGCCTACACGACCAGCGATCAAATGACCAGGCAGGTGGCGGACGACACCAAATGGATCACCGAGCTGATGACCGAGCTCGGATTCGCCAAGAAGTAATGGCCGAGCCTGCCAACGAGCGCCGCCCGATCACCACGCCAGACGAAGTGTTGCTGGTCGGCCTGGTGGTTGCAGCGGCCGTGCTGTTCTGGGCCTCACGCACGCTGATCATTCCGTACCCGGTCAACGCGCCCTGGTACGAATCCGCGGCGCTGTTTCCGCGCATCACCCTGGGGGTGGCGGTATGTGGTGGTCTGGCGGAACTGTTTGTGCGCCGGCGCAGCGGTGCAGAAGACGCCGCCGGCACCGAGGAGCTCGACTCCAGCGCCGCCAACCTGTGGCAGGCGGGAGTGGCAGTGGTGCTGTTCATGGTCTACACGCTGACGATTCCCTGGGTGGGTTACGCCACGTGCACCCTGCTGTTTCTCGTGGCTACCGGGATGGTGCTGGGCCTGCGCTGGGGCGAAGTGATGCTGCTGGCCGTGCCGCTGACGGCGGTCATGTGGCTGGTGTTTGTGCAGGTGCTGAAGGTGGCCTTCGGCCACGGCCTGCTGTTCTGACAGTTGGTGATGGATTTCATCCACAGCCTGGCTCAGGGCTTTTCGACCATCGGCACCGTGCCAGTGGCCGTTGCCATGGTCATTGGTTCGGTGATCGGCATAGTGGTCGGTGTATTGCCTGGTGTGGGGCCTGGCGTGACGATTGCCGTGATGCTGCCTTTCACCTACGGCATGACACCGATGGCCGGTATTTCGCTGCTGCTGGGTGTTTATGTGGGCTCCTACCCGGGCGGCGCAGTGACATCGATCCTGATCCGTACGCCGGGCGAGGCGTCGTCGATCATGACCATGTTCGACGGTTACCCGATGGCCAAGCGCGGCGAGGCGCAACGGGCCTTGTCGCTGGCCTTCATGGCGTCGTTCATCGGCGGCATGGTGAGCGCGCTGCTGCTGGGTATTGCCGCCAAACCGGTCGCCGGGTTCGCGGCGCGCTTCGGGGCCACCGAGGGGGTGATGGCCATCGTGCTGGCCGCTTTGTGTGTGGGCAAGGCCTACCAGAAACAATTCGGCTCGGCCATGATGATGATGGGGCTGGGCTTCTTCCTGGCCTCCGTGGGTATCGATCCGAATTCGAACGAGCAGCGCTACACCTTTGGCAGCGCTGACATGCTGAGCGGCATTCCGCTGGTTCCGGTCGTGGTGGGGCTGTTCGGCTTGGCGCAGTCGCTGGTGATGGTGAGCTCGCCGGTGCCGAGTTTCGACGCCACCCTGATTGCCAAGGCCGGGCTGTCCTGGCGCGCCTTCCTGGAGCCGTTCAAATACCCGAAGTCTTTGTCCAAGGGGCTGTTCCTGGGCACCGCGATCGGTATTTTGCCGGCAGTGGGCGCAGCCTTGTCCACATCGATGGCCTATTTCTGGGCCAAACGCGGTGCCAAGGACCCAACCCCGTTTGGCGAAGGCAACCCGGAGGGCATCGTGGCCGCCGAGGCGGCCAACAACTCCAATTCGGGTGGCGCCATGATCACCGTGCTCGCGCTGGGCATACCAGGCGACGCCATGACGGCCATCATCATGGGGGTGTTCGTGGTGCACGGCATCGTGCCGGGACCATCGCTGTTCGCTGATCGCCCCGAAATCGTGAACGGCATCTTCGCGGGTCTGTTGGTTCTCAATGTGCTGGTGATGCTGATGCTGATCTGGGGCGTCAAGTACCTGGCGCGGCTGGCCTACGTCAATCCACGCAAATTGGGCCTGGTGATCCTGGCCCTGTGCCTGGTGGGCGCCTACTCCTCGGCCAATTCCTGGTACTTCGTATGGCTGGCCCTGGGCTTTGGCGTCTTCGGCCTGGTCTGCGCACGCTGCCAGATTCCGACTATCCCGATGGTGCTGGGCATGGTGATGGGTGACACGCTGGAAGCCAACCTGCGCCAGACGCTGTCGGTGAGCGAAGGCTCTTTCATGCCGTTCGTGACCCGCCCGCTGGCCATGTGGATGGTGGTGCTGACCTTGCTCATTCTTCTCTGGCCACTGGTTCAGCGTCTGCTGGACCGCATCTGGCCCACCCGACGGAGTGCTCGATGAAAACAGGCTTTGTCACCGACGAACGTTGCTTCTGGCACGACCCGGGCAACTACGCTTTGATGCTCAAGCCGGAAGGTTTCATTGAGCCCTACAACCGGCACATCGAAAACCCGGACCCGAAACGCCGGCTGCTCAACCTGGTCAACCGGAGTGGCTTGGGTGCCCAGCTCACGCTGATCCCATCGCGGGATGCCAGCATGGACGAACTGTTGTGGCTGCACACACCACGCATGGTCGCGCACGCGCAGCAGGTGGCTTTGTCCGGAGGCGGCGAGCTTGGTGTGGGTGCGCCGATCTCCTCTAACGGATGGGACTGCGCCATTCGTTCCGCCGGGTGTGGCCTGGCCGCCGTTGCAGCGGTCATGGCGGGTGCCGTACAACACGCCTATGCATTGACCCGACCGCCTGGCCACCACGCCGAGCCCGACAGATCGATGGGGTTTTGCGTTTTTTCCAATGCGGCGCTGGCCGCCGAGCACGCGATCCGCCACCACGGGCTGCAGCGCGTGGCCATCGTGGACTGGGACGTGCATTTCGGCAATGGCACGCAGGCCTGTTTCGACGGTCGCAAGGATGTATTGACGATCTCGGTGCACCAACAGGCCGGTTACCACCAGGTGGCGGGCGAATGTGACGAAATCGGCTCCGGCGTGGGCCAGGGTTACAGCCTCAACGTGCCGCTGCCGCCAGGCTGCGGTTTTGGCGCCTACCGCGACGCATTCGAACGGATCGTGGTGCCCGCACTCGACGCGTTTGCGCCGCAACTGGTGATCGTGCCCTGCGGGTATGACGCCGGCAAGTTCGATCCGCTCGGGCGCATGCTGCTGGACGACGTGACGTTCCGGTGGATGACGCAGGTGGTGGCCGACGTGGCCCGGCGGCATGCGCTTGGGCGCCTGGTGTTGCTGCACGAGGGCGGGTATTGCCCGGTGTCGGTGCCTTTCTGGGGGCTGGCAGTGCTGGAGGAGTTGTCGGGCATCCGCACGGGCGTGCCCTGCCCTTTCACCGCGCAACACAACAAGACACCGGGGCAGAAGCTCGCGCCGGAACAAGAACGGCTGGTGGGCACGCTGGCAGCGCATTTCGAGGCCGTGCGGCAGGCGCACTGGTGATGGCGCAGACTCGGGCACTTTCGCACTCAAGACCTGTCCGCCCGACACCATCACCGACCGGAACGCCGCCGCCCCGCAGCAACATGCCCTGCTCAAGCCGGAGGCGCAGTGGGAAGCCGCCCAGGGGAACAACTGTCGACACACGATGTCCACGCCCCGGGGCTGCGCGCAGCCTGCTCTACCCGCATTTACTGACCCTGTTCGCGCACCTCGACGACATTGCCCTGCCCGCGGCACAGGTCTGGCCCTTCAGCGCCGCACAACATTGGCGCCTGGCCATTGGCGACCGGCAGATGGACACCCACTACCGGTGGATGGAAGTGGTGATCTACGCCACACTGGCCGGACTGCCAGCCATCAGTGTGCCCGTGGGTTTCAGGCCGGAGGGCTTGCCGATGGGAATG
>JAYVRP010000016.1:0-2764 GCA_043776215.1 Rhodoferax sp.
GCCGGTTCCGAGCTGTGGCTCCTGGCGAACAGGGGTCAGCAGCAGACCCTGCGCAACACCGCTGGACGGGCCACAAGCCGCCTCGACCGCATCGGCGCCGTGGCCGGTGATGAGCACAGCACTGCGTGCGCCCAGATCGGCCGCGACTGCGAGCACATGCTGCACCAACGCAAGCCCGGCCAATCGGTGCAATACTTTGGGTAACTTGCTTTTCATGCGGGTCCCCTTGCCCGCTGCCATGATGACGACGTCTATCGCTTGTGTACCTGATGCCATGTCTGGATCCTGTCAACCGCTTGTTTGGTGGCCCCGGATTATCGGGGCGCTCACCGCGATTTTGGCACTCACGCTGCTGCAGGCATGCAGTGCAGTGAAACTAGCCTACAACAATGCGCCGGATCTCGGTTACTGGTGGATCGACGGGTACGCCGATCTGGGAGAAAGCCAGTCCCTCAAGGTGAAGGAGGAAATGGGCAGGTTGCACCAATGGCACCGCAGCAACGAACTGGTCAAAATTGCAGACCTGCTGCAAAAAACCCGGCAACTCGCGAGCGCGGACACGACACCCGAACAAGTGTGCGGCCTCTTTGCCGACAGCCGCCGCAGGGTCGACGCCGTGGTGGCCCAGGCCGAGCCGGCGGTGATCGAGGTAGCCATGAGCCTGAGTGCGGCGCAGGTCGCGCATGTCGAGGCCAAGTTCGCGAAAGCCAATACCGAATGGCAAGACGACTGGCTCGCCGGCACCCCGGCGGAGCGCCAGGCAAAACGCCTCAAGTCTGCGGTGGAACGCAGCGAGCAGTTTTACGGCTCACTCGAGGAGCGTCAACTCGCAGTCTTGCGTCACGCGATCACCACGTCGGACTTCAACCCGGCATTGAGCTACGCCGAGCGTTTGCGGCGCCAACGCGACATGCTCCAGGCGCTGCGCCAATTCAGCCTGGCATCGCCAGGTGCCCGGCCCACCGCGGCCCAAGCCACAGCTGCATTGCGTGCCATCCTGGAGCGCTCGATCACGTCGCCCAACCTGGTCTACCGCGCTTATGCGGACAAAGCCATCATCGACAGTTGCAAGACCTTCGCACAGTTGCACAACAGCACGACACCGGAACAACGTGAACGCGCCGCGCGACGGCTTGCAGCCTACGAGCGCGACGCGCGTGAACTTGCGGCCACCCGATAGTGCAGCGTTGCGGGTGAAGGATTCACAAGGACCATTTGCGTCCTGCGAGGCGCCCGCCACAATCAACCAGCCTGATCAGTTCCGCGTGACGCGTGCGCAGCACTACCCACGCCGCCAAAGCACCGACACCCGGGCCATCATCACCCGCACGACACGTGATGCCTGCGACGGCTCACGCGCCACCGCAGGCACGGCCGTATGGGTTTCGGCAGCGCCACTTGGCGCCAACCCGTCCAGCGGTGCCGAGACACTTTCAAAAAAATCCTGATCATGGAATTCACGCCCATGCAGGTGGACTGCATGGGCACTGACCGGAAACTCAAGTTGCTTCATGGAAACCTCGCACCCAATCGACCCCCCGTGGGTGGTCACTCTGCGGGAAGCGCTGGCGGTGCCACAACAACCATCTGATTGCCATGCGGCCTACGCTTGCGGGCCCTACACGCCCGGGCGGCTCGCGGGCCGCTCTTGTTACAGTGTGGTGGGGCCCCTCACCCGCCATCTACTGGGATAACCATGCCGAACGACCTGGATCATTTTGTCGCCGACACTCGTTTCGGCCCGGCCCTTCGAGCCCTTGCCACCCACGGCGATGTGCGCCGGTACCGCAAGGGCACCATCCTGATCCATGAAGGTGACACTGGTGACACGGTGTTCATCATGCTCAGCGGACGGGTCAAGGTATTTTGCACCGATCCGCAGGATAAGGAAATCACTTTTGGAGTATTTGGCGCCGGAGAGTATTTCGGCGAAATGGCCCTCGATGGCGGGCGTCGCTCGGCCAGCGTGATCACCCAGGAAACCAGTGTGTGCGCCGTGATCACACGCGCGAGCCTGCTGGAGTTCATCGCACAGCGCCCGGAATTCGCACTCGAATTGCTGTCCAAGGTCATCCGGCGTTTGCGCCTGGCGACCCGCGACGCGCGCAACCTGGCATTTATCGATGTCTACGGCCGTTTGAGCCAATGCCTGCACGAGTTGTCCGTCGCGCAGCCGGACGGGACACGGCGCATCGTCGAACGCATCACACACCAGGAGTTGGCCAGCCGTGTGGGTTGCAGCCGCGAGATGGTGAGCCGCATCCTCAAGGATCTCGATAGCGGCGGTCACATTCGTGTCAGCGACCGGCGCATTGTGCTGGTGCGCAAGTTCCCGGATCGCTGGTAACCCCATCTTCGCGCGAAATCTGGTGCATACGTCACACAGTCCACGCGCCAGATGCACTGGGGTTATATGCAGCTGGCGCCTAAGCTGACTCCAACGCACTGAATCACGACCGGCACATGCCAGTCGGGTGCGTACGAGGAGCCAAAATCATGAGCCATACCGATCCCCATGTGAACCGTTACACACCGCCATCGGCCGTCTATGGCCTGGGCCAGACACCGTGGCATGCGCCCGATGCACCCGAACTCGAGTTGCTGCGCCTGGCCCTCAACCAGGTGGACTACGGCCTGGTGGTGCTGGACGTCGGCAACAGCGCGGTGCAGTTCGCCAATGACCCCGGCCACGCCGCCTTGCACGGTGTCCCGGACCGGGACGGCACCCGGCGCTGCCATACGGGGCTGTCCCTGGTGCAGGGTC
>JAYVRP010000017.1:0-9221 GCA_043776215.1 Rhodoferax sp.
TCGTGCCGATGGGCGCCAGCACGACACTGCCGGGTGTCAAGCAGTTGCTGGTGCTGGTCGAGAAGAACCCCAGCGCCCTGATCGCGATCTTCAACATGACCGACAGCGTGGACGCCAACATCACGACGCGCGCCAAGATGGGGCAGTCCTCCGATGTCTACGCGGTGGCCGTGATGAACGATGGCAAGGTCTTGTTTGCCAAGAAGGAAATCAAGGTCACGCTCGGCGGCTGCGGCGGTTGATCATTCGCGCCCGTTTTTGCATCTCAGCCCAATGTTGTTCACATGGTCCAATTTCCGTTCGGCCTGAGCCTGTCGAAGGCTCGCGCGACACCCTTCGACAGGCTCAGGGCGAACGGCCTTATGCCTTATGTGAACTGAATTGGGCCTGGCGCAACCCGTTCCTGCTTCTGGCCGTGCTGGCCTGCGGTACGCTCGCCCGGGCCGATGGGCACCAGCGACTACCGGATCACCTTTGACGCGATGGCACTGCCCAACAGCAGGACCTTTCTGCACTTGCGTTATTCCTACACTTTCAGCCTGGTGGAGCGCAACACCATGCGTTATTACCTGGCGATCGAGGCCTACCTGGATTCCGCAGCAGCGCCAACAATCGGCTTCTTGAAACCACTCACGCAGCGATCAGCGCGGGCAATGGGGCCGCCTGATTCGCCAGCACGCAGTGCGCGAACTCGGGTGACGGACAGGGCCGGGCAAACAGGTAACCCTGGTACTCGTCGCACCCCAGCGCCCTGAGGAACCCGAGTTGCCCCTCGGTCTCGACGCCTTCGGCCACCGTGCGCATGCCCAGCTTTTTGGCCAGCACCAGGATGGCGTCCACGATCGCCGCATCGTTGGAATCGATCTCGATGTCGCGCACGAACGTCCGGTCGATCTTGAGTTTGTGCAGGGGAAAGCGCTTGAGGTGGCTGAGCGACGAATAGCCGGTGCCGAAATCGTCGATGGACAGCAGGACACCCAGCGTGTTGAGGCGGTGCATGGTGGCCAGCGCGCGATCCGGGTCGGTCATGACCATGCTCTCGGTGATTTCGAGTTGCAAGGCCGATGCGGGGCAAGCAGCGGCACGCAAGGCATCCTCCACCGACGCTTCGAGCGAGGGGTCGCGGAACTGGCGCGCCGAGAGATTGACCGCCACAGGTATCACGCCCAGCCCACGTTCGCGCCAGTGCCGCGCCTGTTTGCAGGCTTCCTGCAAAACCCACTGGCCGATCGGCACGATCAGTCCGGTTTCCTCTGCCACCGGAATGAACACGTCGGGCGGCACCAGGCCCTTGGCGGGGTCCTGCCAGCGCACCAGAGCCTCGGCCGAGGTCACGCGCCCCGTCACCACATCGACGATGGGCTGGAAATGCAGCCGAAACTCGCTGTTTTCCAGCGCGCGACGCAAGCCGGTCTCGATCTCCAGGCGCCGAATCACCGCGTCGTTCATCTCCGGCGTGAAGAACGCCATGGCGTTGCCACCCTGGTCCTTGGCGCGGTACATCGCTGTGTCGGCGTGGCGCAACAGCACTTCCGCGGTTTCGCCGTCGCGCGGATAGGCACTGATTCCCAGGCTCGCGCTGGTCGAGACCTCCTGGCTCCCCAGACGCATCGGCTGCGCGAGTGTGGCGAGAATCTTTTGTGCCATCGGCACGGTGTCGGACACCTCGGCCATGTCGGCCAGCACGACCACGAACTCGTCGCCTCCGAGGCGGGCCACGGTGTCGCCATCGCGCACACAGGTGTGCAAGCGGCTCGCGACTTCGCGCAGCAGCAAGTCACCATGGCTGTGCCCCATGCTGTCATTGACGGTCTTGAACCGGTCCAGATCGAGCACCAGCACTGCGGCCACCCGGTTGGCACGCCGCGCAAAGATCAGGGCCTGGTCGAGTCGGTCCCCGAGCAGGTTGCGATTGGCCAGGCCGGTCAATGTATCGACGTTGGCCTGACGCTCCAGCGCCTCGTTGCTGCGCTGGATTTCGTTGCGCTGAATCATCATCGAGCTGGCCATGCGGTCCAGGGCCGCCATGATCGCACCCAGTTCGCCACCCGGATAAGGGCGCCCGATGGGCGTGCGGAAGTCTCCGCTGTCGAGCCGGGAGATGGCACCCATCAGGCGGTTGGTCTGGCGTCGGACGGCAAACTCCGCAAGTGCGGCTGCGGAGACAACGAACAGCAAGGCGAGGGCTCCCATCCAGAGCAAGGTGCGCGCAAACTGGCGGTCCACCTCGGCATACAGTTCCGATTCGGCGACGTTGACCGCCAGATGCAGACCGGCGTCGGCGGTGCGTGGCAAAGTGGCCGACGCCCAGATGCGCGCCTGCTCACCGACACCGAAGGTCCGGGTTTTTTCTCCGGCGGGCGCCAGCACAAACTGCCGCAACGCGGTGTCCGACACTGTTTTTCCGGGGCCGGGTTCGCCCACCATGGGCTCTTGCACGATCACGGTGCCGCTGCCGTCCCAGGCCTGAAAACCCATATTGCGGTAGGGCAGGGCCAGCCCCACCGTACGGCCATAAGCGTCCAGGTTGAGCGACGCCAGCAGCACAAACCGCAAGGCTCCGGTGGCGTCACGCACCGGGTGGGCGACCTGCAGCACGCCTTTGCCGGTGAGGCGGCCGAACACCGGCTCCACCACCACCCGCGTCGACCGCAGGGCACGCTGGAAATAATGACGGTCGGTCAGATTCAGGGTGCGCCCACTGAGCAGCGAATCACAATGCAGGCGCCCGTCCGGCAGGACGGTCAGTATTCCGGTGTATTGCGGGTGTTCCTTGAGCACATCGGCCAGAAAGGCCGAACAGGCCGCTTTGTCGGTGCTGTCCAGGATGGGCGCGCGGCCCAGGCCGAACAACAGCTGGGTGGTGCCGGCGATCTTGTCGTCGAGATCCTTGGCGATGCCATCGACCCGCACCGCCAGTTGTTCGCGTGCCTCCACCAGGGTCGCCGTGCGTTGCTCCAACAGCAGCCAGATCATGACCAGCAAGGGCAGCAGGGATGCCGCCAACACGAGAACCAGGATACGGGCGCGCAGGGTCATGCCGCCACCTCGAAGGTGTGTATTGCCGGCAGTGCTTCATGCGCCTGCCACCCCCGCGTATGCGCAATCTGGTCCATGGTCACAACTTTAGATGATCCCGGTCTCTCCGGACATCAGGCAGTTACCTGAATCGCCCGGGCAAAACACCTGAGAGCGGTGCGCGCCAGCGCGTGGCTCAGGGTGGCGGCTCCTGCGCAGTATCCAGGGCAGAGCCCGACATCGGCAGGCAGATCACGGATGGCCCGATCTGGGCCTCGAACTGCGCTGCCAGCGTGTCGAACATGCGCCGGCCTTCCCGCACGGGGGTGGTTTGGCCTCCGTCAGGCCTTGCACCGCCGGCGGACGCGCGATCGGAGACGCCTTGTTGGATGGACGCAATGTCTGCATGAAATGTCATATCGCGCTCCTGTGGGTGGAATTCTGTCCGGGTCGTGGAGGAGGTTGACTGCCACGCTGTGCCTGTGCATGGTGCGCGCCGACTGCATGGGCTGTCCGTGCGGTGGCGCACGAACGTGCGCTGTCCCACAGACAGCGGCACAAAACGCACCCACACTGGAGATTGCAGGCACCTCCTGACCGCCATCCCGTCGCTGCGCCCAACGAAAGCACCCACACCATGACACACCCGACCCCGCCTGCGGCTGACAACGCCATCCCCACCCTGACCACCTCTGCGGGCAACCCGCTGGCCGACAACCATAATGCCCTGTCCGCCGGGCCGCGCGGGCCGCTGCTGATGCAGGACTTCCAGCTGATGGAAAAGACGGCGCACTTCAAGCGCGAGCGGGTACCGGATCCACCCGTTCGACCTGACCAAGGTCTGGCCACACAAGGATTACCCCGTGATTTCAGCAAGGCCGACGCCGACGACGGGCGACGCGTGGCCACTGGTCTGAGGTTGGCAGCCTGACGACCACGCGGGCGGACGCGGGATAGTGCGGGCGCGGGACAGATCGCCAGCTTCTGTGCCTGCGTGCAAGCGTGTGCCCAGGCCACGCGGCCCCAGCCGCAGCCCCCTTGCGAGGAAAGCATCTGCATGCTTGAGCCTGCAACACCGCACTATGGAGGTTCTCGGAATTCGCGACACCCACCAAACCGTTCGCCCTGAGCCTGTCGAAGGGTTGCAGGCTTCGACAGGCTCAGCCCGAACGGTGTCATGAATGGCGAAAAGACCACTAGACTGCCGGTGTACGCATTTTCCCGCCGCGAGTCGGTCCCGAACGGTGTCATGAATTACGAAAAGACCACTAGACTGCCTCTCTCGCACGCTCGAAGTTCGCGCCAAGGTCCGTGCACCGGATCTGTTGCCAACTCCAATGCGAACGCGTGACACGGCGGGTTTGCCTGCCGCAGGGGCTGGCGGGTAAAGGAAAAGATGACTGAAGACATCATTGCCGGCATCTACCATGCGGCCGCGGGCACCCGGCCGTGGAGTCGCGTCCTGGGCGACATCACCGGACAACTGGGATTGTTGGGTTGCCAGTTTGTCGGTTTCTCCACCACCGATGGGGCGGTGCTGTTCAGCCATGCAAACCATGACGCGCCCATCGACGCCGAGTTGGAGTACATCCGGAGCTACCACGAACTGGACCCGCGCCTGCCCCTGCTGCACACGCGCGCTCCCGGCGACTGGCTGTACGACGAAGATGTGTTCAACGCCGATATCGTGGTCACCAACGCGTATTACCGCGACCTGCTGCTGCCCTATGGAGGCCGTTATTCCGCCAGCGCCAAATTGTTCGTCCAGGGCGGCGAAGCCATGCTCATCGGTTGCATGTCGCGCCTGGGGGACCTGGGCTTTACCCCGGAGCGCCGGGCGTTCCTGCAGGTGATCGCGTTTCACTTGTGCCAGGCGGCGGCGATCTACCACACGAGCAGAAAGCTGACCACCGCCGCGTTCGTCGGTACGGAGCTTTTGCATCGCATGCCCAGGCCCGCGTTGCTGCTGGGCACGGACCGTGTTCTGGCATTCATGAACGAAAAAGCCCGGGACTATCTGGTTCAGAACAAGGTGCTGTTATCGGTGAGTGACCGCGTGGCAGCCCTGGACAAGGCAACGGAGGCGCACCTGGCAAGCGCGTTTCACGCCATCACGAACGACATTGAGGGCGGCCGCGAAATCCAACGCCGGATCGTCCGCCTGCCAGAGCGCCGTGGAGAAGCTGGTGCCGCCATCAGTCTGACGGCGTTTGTGCCCAACCAAAGCATGTACGCATTTGGCACGCGAACCCAGATACTGATGCTTGTCCATGCGCGCTCGGCACAAGCGGCGCCCGACATGCTGCTCTGGGAAGCCGCCTTCAACCTG
This sequence comes from Rhodoferax sp., assembly GCA_043776215.1. GTDB lineage: Bacteria > Pseudomonadota > Gammaproteobacteria > Burkholderiales > Burkholderiaceae_C > CAISIP01. The sequence goes on from JAYVRP010000017.1 coordinate 5,348, forward strand.
ACACCTTCACAGTCACGCGTCGCCCTTCAGATGTTCCTGGGCCGCGATGTCAAGGAAGCCGCCGAGTCACTCCAGATCGCGCAAACCACCGTCAAGAGCCACCTGAAACAACTTTATTGGAAAACCGCCACGCGCCGACAGTCGCAACTGGTAATGGCTTTGGCCAGTTTGCACGCGGGCTGATACCCGTGGCTGGCAGCGCCCTGCGCGGCGCAGGTCCCGCAGGATTCGTTTCGTCGCGATGGACCCACCTGGAGGCGGCAGTTCCCGGCCTGTCGGATCAGGTTTTATTTGCGACCCTCCTCCTTTCGGAGGATGCGCAATCCGGCTTTTTCGCAGGAAACTGCCTTGCGGTCAGGTCTTCTTGCAACCGTGGCTGACGCCGCAATGACCCGATTCCCGGCTCCACCCCTTCACTGCAAAGGCACCTCCCATGGCATCGCACGCAAATCTCAAGCTCCAGGCGCGGGCCGCTGGCACGTCACGCGCCGACCTGGTTTTGCGTCCGCTGGCCCTGGCGCTTTCGACCGCCTTGCTGCTGGTTGCCGCGCTGCCCGCGCAGGCGCAGTTCAGCAGCAGTGGCAGTGTTGGGGTGTCCCCGGGCAACATTGCGGTGCCTGATGGGTTCGGCAATGCCGACCTCGGCAACACGAACGGCCTTTTCGTCGGCATCGGAGTCCCGGGCAGTTTTACCGCAATGGGTGGAAGCACGTTGCGCGTTGGAAATCTCCAACTGGGTGGTGGCGACGGCAACGGTGTTGGAACCGTGCTGCTGGACGGCGCAGGTACACGGGTGAACCTGGTCTACCAAAACGCCCCTCGGCTGGAAGTCGGTGGCTGGGGCACGGGTCAACTGATAGTGTCAGGTGGAGCAACACTGGATGGCCGCGCCGAGCCCAGTGTCTGCGACAACACCGGCTGTGCGACCTACATCGGCAACTATGCCGGCTCGAACGGAACATTGACGGTGACCGGCGCTGGATCCAATGCCAGCTTTTTGCAATCCTTCACCGTTGGCGGCGTGTCGGTTGGCAACTCTCCCAACTTCGGTACGCCTGGTGGCACGACCCAGGCACGCGTCAACGTGCTGGCAGGTGGGATGCTTACGACAGACTTCGCGGCACTTGGCGTGGGGCCGGGGACCGGCAGCGCCAACGGCGCGTTGGGCACCGAACGTAGTTTTGCCGATGTGGTGATTAACGGCCCAGGTTCTGTATGGCGGGTCACGGGTGGCACGCAGGCCGGTGCCTTCGCATCACTCACGACGGCGGCATACCGCAACGCCTGGGCCACCGTGGCTATCAGCAACGGTGGGCAGCTTTGGATCGATGGCAAGGCCGGCGTTTACAACGGCATAGGCTTGAGCACCGATGCCGGGCGCACCGATATGTCGGTCGCTGGTGCCGGGTCTACCCTCTTGTTCACGGGTGATGCCGGATTTTTGAATGTGGGCCGGCGCAATAATGGAACTGCGACACTGTCCTTGACCGCTGGCGGCGTGGCCAGCGGCCTGACCTATGTATCCGTAGGCCGCGAGGGTTCAACAGGCACGGTGATCATCAGCGGCATTGGCTCCGAAGTGCGGCTCGATGGCACTGCCTCGGCCGCTGCCAATGGCCCTGGTCAAATTGCCTCCGCGGGAACGATGGATATTGGTCGCAGTGGAACCGGCACGGTAACTGTCAACGCTGGCGGCAGGCTCGCCGTCGGCAATGTAGCCGTACCAGGCAGTGGCCCGGTCTTGAACATTGCCCGCGGCGCAGGGTCCACTGGCGCGTTGAATATCGACGGTGCCGGATCGGTCGTATCGATTGTGGGCCTCTCTGCCGTGCCAGGAGGAGGTCCGAACGAGTCATTTAATCCATCGATGCGTGTCGGCCAACAAGGATCGGGTTTTCTCAATATCACCAACGGCGGAAAACTCATGCTCGACGGCCAAGCGGTGTCGATTCCGTCCGCCATCCGCGATAACTTCCTGATTATTGGCGGCAACACGACTGGGAGCGTCGGCGGCACCGGTATCGCCAAGGTATCCGGCACCGGATCGGAAATCCGCATCACAGGCAACGACCGCTACCTGAGCGTCGGGCATGGCCCGCAAAGCGTGGGCCAGTTGAGTGTGTCCAATAGCGGCCTGGTCAGCGCCACCAGCATGACGGTCGGGCGCAATGGCGGCTCGGGCACGCTCGCCATCGACCACGCGACGCTGGCCCTGAGTGGCCAATTGACGGGACAGTTCGGCGGTGCCTACATGGTGGTCGGGCAAAGCGACGGCGTCGGTGTCGCCAGCGTCAGCAATGGCGGCGCGGTCACTTTGAGCAACTTGGGCAGTTCGGGCGCCGGCCTGATTCTGGGCGGCATTACCTCCAATCCGGGCGGCAACGGAACCTTCCTCCTGTCCGGCGGCGCATTTGGCGGCTCCAGCCTGACCGTCACCGCCGCGCCGGGCACAGCGGAGGCCGTGATCGGTTTGAACGGCACCGGCCTGATGCGCCTGAGTGGCGGCAGCAGCCTGAACCTGGGCGATGGCAACCTGTACCTCGCCCGTCAGGCTGGTGCGGTCGGTATCCTGACGGCCAAGGAGAACTCCGTCATCAACACCGGCTGGGTCGGCGTCGGTCGCGCGAGCAGCCTGGTCAATGGCGGCGCCGGCACCCTGCTGCTGAACAATTCCACCCTGAATGCCCAAAAAGTCGTCATCGGCACCAATGGCATTCTGGGCGGCAGTGGCGGTGTCATCAACGCCCCCGAAATCATCAACTACGGCATCTTCAGCCCGGGCAGTTCACCGGGCACCTTCACCATCAACGGAAATTACACCGCAGGTGCAGGCAGCAAGCTGATCCTGGAAGTGGAAGCCAACGGGAGCGGCGGCTTCAACACCGACCAGGTGGTGTTCACGCAGGGCAACCGCATCGACCTGAGCGGGTTGAATATCGAGTTCCGCTTTCTTGGCAACACCGACCCGACAGCCTTCAAAGCCAGCGGCAAGTTTGATATCGATACGTTTCTCGGCTTCTCCGCACCGGGCGGCAGCCTGACGCCACTGGGAGACAGCATCTATAACGGAGTGCTTTTCGCGGCGACGGCGGCCAACTACACCATCAGCAATTTCAGCTACAACGCGGCCAGCACTGCATCGTTCACCGCCGCACCCGTGCCTGAGCCCGCAAGCTGGTCCATGATGTTCGCCGGTGTCGCGTTGCTTGCCGGCCTGGCCAGACGTCGCCGCGTTCGCAGCGTTTGAGGACCAGACGCCGTTCGCACAGCCCATTTTCCGTTCGGGCTGAGCTTGTCGAAGCCTGCAGCCCTGAGCTTGTCGAAGCCGCCTCTGCCCTGAGCTTGTCGAAGCCGCCCGCCTTGAGCCTGTCGAAGGGCCCAGGCGAGCCCTTCGACAAGCTCAGGGCGAACGGTTTTGTGCTTGTCGCAATTGCGCAAAACCACGGTAAGCAAAATGCCGTTCGCCCAGCCCCTTTTCCGTTCGGGCTGAGCTTGTCGAAGCCTGCAGCCCTGAGCTTGTCGAAGCCGCCCGCCCTGAGCCTGTCGAAGCCGCCCGCCTTGAGCCTGTCGAAGGTCCCAGGCGAGCCCTTCGACAAGCTCAGGGCGAACGGTTTTGTGCTTGTCGCAATTTCGCAAACCCACGACAAGCAAAATGCCGTTCGCACAACCCATTTTCCGTTCACCCTGAGCTTGCCGCAATTTCGCAAACCCACGGTAAGCAAAATGCCGTTCGCCCAGCCCATTTTCCGTTCGGGCTGAGCTTGTCGAAGCCGCCTGCCCTGAGCCTGCCGGCCCGGATCACCCCTGACCTTTGCCCTTGCGTTTGTCTTCTTCGCTCTGACGCTCTTCTTCGTCCTTGGATGCCGGTGATCGC
>JAYVRP010000018.1:0-2763 GCA_043776215.1 Rhodoferax sp.
CCACTGATTTCGTCGTTCAGGGTGCTGCCCATGTAGCGGCGCAGTTCGGCGCGCTGAAGAAACTTGACCACGTCGGCATTGCCGTCGTAGTCGATGACATCGGCCTCACCCTCCATGTACTCATCGGGCGTGCCGGGCCGGGTGTCGCGCTTTTGCCGGAAAAAGGCCCGTTTACCGGGTTCGGCCTTCATTACACCGTATTGATTGCCCGCCGGATCCTGGCGCACGTCGAGTTGGGCACCGCGGATCACCATGGTGCCCTTGGTCACCACCACCCGCCCGGTGAACAAGCTGGTCTGCTTCACGTCGTCGTAACGCAGGGTATCAGCCTCGACATTCATCGGCTTGGTGCGATCGGCCTTCTCTGCCCGAAGTGGGGTCACAAGCACAACACATGCCAGTGCAAGAAATAATTTTGACGCGAGGAGTTTCATAAGGCACGAATCTTGCAGTCGACTTCTGCCTTTTCATTGTAGCCGCCAGTTTCCGGCCGCTTGCAGGGAATCTGGGCGGAGCCGCCAGAACGCGGCTCACGCGGTCAAGCCGGTTATCGCCCGGCGCGCACCTCGGCCAGGAGGTAGTCGACGATTTGCAGGGCGCGCGGCATGTTTCGGGCCAGCGTGCCGTCGGTGTAGAAACGGCCCGCCACGCCCAGCGCGGGCACACCCTCGACGCGGTACACATTTTGCAACTGGGTCGCCTTGCCAGCTTTGGAGGCTGTCGAAAAATCGTTGTAACGCTCCACGAATTTGGCCCGGTCGACACCCTGCTTGGCAACCCAGTCGGCGATCGCCTCGCCTTTGTTGAGTTGCTGTTTTTCAGCGTGGATGGCGGCAAATACCTTGGCGTGCAACTTGTCCAGCAAGTCCATCGCCTCGAGCGCGTAATACAGGCGCTGCTGCGGCACGAATTCGTCACGAAAACCTACCGGTGCCCGGCGCACCGATACGTCCTTTGGAATGCGCTTTGTCCAGGCTTCCAGCGCTGGTTCAAAGGCGTTGCAATGGGGACAGTTGTACCAAAAGAACTCCACCACCTCGATCTTGCCCGCTGCTGCCTCGACCGCAGCTTTCTTGTCCAGCACAAGGTAGTCTGTTCCCGATTCAGGCTTTTGCACCTGTGCCCGGGCTGGCGACAACAAGCTGGACCCAGCCAATGCCGCAGATACGGCCACTGAAAAATCACGACGTTTCATGAGATATTGCTCCCGTTGATCACTTCACCACCAATGTCTGAGCGGCGACGCCCCCAATGGTTCACCGCTGCACCCGAACCAGCGCGGCTTCGTGCCCCAGTGCTTCCAGTCGTTCCTTGACCTTGTCGGCGTCATCCTTCTTGTCCAGCGGGCCGATCCGGACCCGGAATACCGTTCTACCCGATTGCTCCCGCTCTGACACCTTGGCCTCCAGCCCGGTCAGCGAGAGTTTGGCGCGCTGCGCCTCAGCGTCCTCAACAGTCCGGTAGGCCCCTGCCTGCACATAATAAGAGAACGGATCAACAGTCGCTGTGGATGACCGGGCCTTGGCAAGATCACCCAGCGGGTCTGCCGACGCGGCCGGCTTGCCATCGGTCTTGGGCTCTGGCACCACTACAGCTGCTCGCGGTGCAGATGCGGCCGCTTCAACTGCGGGTGCCGACGCCGCGCCAGCCGGTTTGGCCGGATTTTTGCCATACAAGGGCGCGTTCGGGTCCCAGTCCTTGTTCTTGCGGGCTTCGGCCGCGTCCTGCTCGGTGGAACGGCTCTGCCCCTTGCTGGCAAACGGAATCGGCACCTTGGTTACGTACACCGCCACGGCCAGTGCCAGCCCCAAGCCAATGACCAGGCCGATGATCAGGCCCAAGAGAGTGCCGCCGCGTTGCTGTTTCATGCCCTGCCTTTGAAAAGCCTGTCCTGCGCTGTCGCCCATGGAATGGATGGAGCGCCTCACATCCGTTGCGGGGCGCTGACACCCAGCACCGCCAGCCCGTTGCGCAACACCTGCGCGGTGGCCGCCACCAGCGCCAGCCGCGCCTGCCGGGTCGGCTGGTCGTCCACCAGGATGCGCTCGGCATCATAGTAGCTGTGGTAGGCCGCCGCCAGATTGCGCAGGAAGAAGCTCACGTCATGCGGCGCAAACTCCTGCGCGGCATGGCTCAACATGTCGGGAAATTTGGCGAGTTCCAGCATCAGCGACTGGGCCGGTTCGGTAGCCAGCGCCTCCAGCGGCACACCCTCCAGGCTGGCCAGATCGCCGCCCCAGGCAACCAGCACGGAGCAAATGCGCGCGTGCGCGTACTGCACGTAATACACCGGGTTGTCATTGTTCTGCGCCAGCGCCAGGTCCACGTCAAACACGTATTCGGTATCGGGCTTGCGGCTGAGCAGGAAAAACCGTACCGCGTCCTTGCTGGTCCAGTCGATCAGGTCGCGCAACGTGACGTAGCTGCCGGCGCGTTTGGAGAGCTTCACCTCCTCGCCACCGCGCATCACCGTCACCATCTTGTGAAGCAGGTAGTCCGGGAAGCCCATGGGCACGTCGGCACCTGCGGCCTGCACACCGCCGCGCACCCGCGCGATCGTGCCGTGGTGGTCGCCGCCCTGGATGTTGATGGCCTTGGTGTAGCCGCGCTCGAACTTGATGAGGTGGTAGGCCACGTCGGGAACGAAGTAGGTGTAGCTGCCATCCGACTTGCGCATCACGCGGTCTTTGTCGTCACCGTAGTCGGTGCTGCGCAGCCACAGCGCGCCAGCTTCCTCAAAGGTCTTGCCAGCGGCCACCAGGC
>JAYVRP010000019.1:0-9184 GCA_043776215.1 Rhodoferax sp.
CGAGGTGCATCACCTCACCAAGTACAGCGTCAACATCTACGGCCCACAGCGTGATGCGCCGGCATTCGATCAATTGGCCAACCTGTTCGCGCCTGCCACTGTGGACGCCTGTTACCAGCATGACGGCGGGGGTTCCGTCGGCGGGTACAAGAACGACGCCGGCCATTGGAACACCGCCGGCCATGCCCAGCGCATCGTGCGCGTCGACGACCAGGCGCTGGCCGTGTTCGCCCAGCTCTATGACGAGCCGGGCACAGCGCCGCGACGCGCCCGGCTGCCTGCGCTGCATGCGCAGACCTTGAGCAGCGTGCTGACCAAACTGGCGGCCTGGCCGAGACGCTTGGCAGACCTGGGAGATGACTACTACGCCACGCAGCATTGGAACGAAAAGCTGCAGCAGGACGATGGCACCATTACGCGTCGCGCCACCAGCGACGACGGTTTTCCCGCCACACCCGCCGACTGGGTGCTGAGCGGTCCGCACTTCTTTCTGGCCAACCCCTACAACAAGACACCGCGCAAGGTGTGTACCGCCAACGGCCACTACGACATCATCGACCTGGAGACGCTGCCCGACGACTACCTGCCGCGCACCAACTACCGGCCGATGGCGGATCGTGCGGAGTATCTGCGGCGTGTGCCGCGGGTGGGGTGGAACGGCGACGGCGGCACCGGCGGGCGACTGGTCACCGACTTCTATCGCCTCGTCAACCGCGAGATGATCGGGCCGTCGTCGGAGCGAACCTACATCTCGACGGTCATTCCTCCGGGCGCCGGGCATGTAAACACGGCACTCGGCCACGCCTTTCGCCAACCGCGTGATCTGTGCGGGGCGCTTTCATGGACGCAGTCTCTCGTCGCCGACTTCCGCGTGAAGTCAACCGGAATGGGCCACGCCAATTCGACCTTGGTGGGGCAACTGCCCATCCCGCAGGAGTGGGAGCCACAGATCAGCGCACGTGGGCTGGCGCTTAATTGCCTGACCTCGCATTACGCAGGCTTGTGGAACGAGGCCTACGACCTCGCCTTCACCGACCAGCAATGGAGCCAGCCCGACAACCCCCGCCTGCCGCAGGACTTCTGGCAAAACCTCACCAGCACCTGGACGCGCCACTGCGCGCTGCGCAGCGACTACGCCCGCCGCATGGCCCTGGTTGAAATCGACGTGCTGGTGGCCCAAGCCCTGGGCCTGACGCTGGACGAGCTGCGGCTGATCTACCGCGTGCAGTTCCCGGTGATGCAGGGCTACGAGCGCGCCACCTGGTACGACATCACCGGCCGCATCGTCTTCACCATCAGCAAAGGCCTGGTCGGCGTGGGCCTGCCGCGCAAGGGCGGGGCCAATATGCCCCGCACCCGCATCCGCACGCCCGACGGTAAGCTGCGCGAAGGCAACCTCGGCTGGGAAGATGTACGCAACGTGCCCGACGGCACCACCATTACCCAATGGGTGACCGACGACACCCTGCCCGGTGGCCCCCGTACCGTGGAGCGCACCTACAAAGCGCCGTTCGCCCGCGCCAGCCGGGAAGAGGACTATCGCATTGCTTGGGCGTTCTTCGGGGCCGGGGGAACATGACTCCGAGCATTCGGTACCCGGCGCGCGAGGCGGTGAACCGCGTGACCATCGACGACCCCGATGGGCGCATCTGCGCTGACGGTGCTGCTCCATTGGACACACTCAGACGGGGTTGCGGATGCCTTTAAAGCGTGTACTTGGCTTGGCGAGAGACTTGTTTCGGACGCCATGGTCCGTCCGCACCGTTGCGCGTCGCGACGAGGCCGCGTGGTTCGCACAGAACGTTCACAGGCGCCGCCTGGCGCTATCCAAGTTGGAGCGAGACCTGCTGTTCGCTGGTGAGCATCCCTTGCGGCTGGCCTTTTCGCTGCTGGCTTTGCAGATTGCGCTGTTGGTGTTGGTGGCCGTGGTTCCGCAGGACTGGTTTACCCCCGCCTGGTTTGACTGGGAGACCGCAGACCAACTGGCGCACTTCTCTACTATTTGGACCATCCAGGCGACGTTGGCTGCGCTGGTGTACCCAATTGTGATCTCCTTCGTTGCCGTCTACCTCCAACGCAGGCCGGCAGCAGAAGCATTCATTCACCTCTACATGCTTGATTCAGGTGGGCTTGCAGCGGGTCTGTCCTCGCTGGGCTTGGTTGTCGTGATGGGCGTGCAGTACCTGATGTTGAGCACATGGGGAACGGGCTGGCTTCCTGGCTGGGCGGCAATCGACACCGCCTGGTTCGTCCTCAACGCCGCGCTGACGACGTTCTTCCTCTTCCGGACGGTGGAGTTTCTTCGGCCAGAGGTGCAGGCCAAGGTAATCCAGCGCTACACCGTCAACGTGGCGCTGCCCAGAGACGTGCAGCGCTTGAACGCATTTCAAGTGTTGGCCAGTGGCATTGCCAAGGGCTGGTTTCCGGTGCCGTCATACGGGGACGACAAGGCACCGGAAGGGCCGCGCTTGTTGATCGGCCGGGCTTTCCAAGAGGGTGATCTCCAGGGCAAACTGCGCCTACCGGCGCAAGCTCGATTAGTGGACGTTCGGCTTTGGCTTGTGAGGTTGGTTGTTGAGTCCTGGTACCAAAAGGCACTGGCAGCGCCTCGGTCGGCCAAGCCGGGTGCGCTTAGCGCCTACAAGTCCTGGCCATTGTTCACGTTGCCAATGAGTCCGGGTACGGTTTACGAAAGCGAGTTAGCCCTCGCCAGAGTGGCGGACGGCCCGGAGATCTCAACTTGGCAACGCTGGCTGCTGCGTTGGTCAGTTGTGTTGCACCCGACAGCCCGAGAGCGGTATGGCATCAAGGTTGAAGCCATCCTTGGTGAGTTGGCCGCCGATGCACGAAACACGGCAGCCAAGCCCGACAACGAGGGCTTTGAACGCGCCTATACGGCGCTGATCGACTTGCACGGACTGCTGCTGGCAGCCTGCCTGGACAAGACGGAGACCGGCGAGCAAGGCAGTTGGGCGCTCCTGCCCGATCCCGAGAGTTTCTTTGATCGAACCCTGCATGTGAACTGGAGCAACGTCTATCGCGGCATCTTCGAGGCCGCGATCGAGGGCATGGTCAGAGACGCCCGGCCACTGAGTCGCCTGTGCCATCTGCTACAGCATCTCGATAGCGACGAACTCCGCGCTTCGCCCATCGAGATCCGGGAACACCTGTTGCAGATGCCGCCGCTAATGATGTACCAGCTCAGCAACTGGTGGGCTTTCCGAATTGAAGAGCAAGGGATCATCGAACACAGTCACAAGCAGATGGTGCAGCTACGGCCGCCGCTCAATCGTGTCTATGACGAGGTGCTCTCCGCTTTCGTTGCGGGATGGGAGAACGGTAGGCCTGACAAGCCTCGGCACAATCGAGACGCGCTTGCGCAGGACTGGGCCGCGTTGCCGGCATTGGCGCGCCTGAACGTCAAGCACATTGACGAGACAGCTCGGATGCTGCTCGCAGCCGTGTTGCGCGGAGATCAGGCTGCAGCCGAATGGCTGGCCGACGTGCTCAGCAAGTGGTGGGGCACATTCGCCTTCGATCACGAGCCCTATCAGCTCTACGACAAGACGGCATTCATCACCATTAACGATCTCGGGCTGGCGTGGCCAGCGTTCTGCACGAAGTTCGGCCTGGAGGCCGCCGATGGCACATCGCAGGAGCAATTGATGCCAGCACTTCAGCAGGGGGTCTTCCGTGCGGCCCTGCGAAACTACTGGACCGACGTGAGATTGCTAACCATCGAACTGATGCTCGACTGGGTCCGAGCCGTGGAGGCAGCACCCGCCAGCAGTTCGTTGGCTTTCGAGATTGCCGCTGGGCTCTTGACCGGTAGGCAGTGGAAGGGCGGCGGTCAGGCGGTCGACTCGCTCGGCACCTTGTCGCCGCCCGAGTATCTCGTGGCAAAGGTACGCCAGTTTGCGGCATCCGGCGACTGGCGCGGCGGCTATGTGGGGCGTTTGGACGGGTTCGTAGGACGTGTGAAAGACATGCGCAGGCCCAACATGGTCAGCTCGCGTGTGTACTCTTTTAGTGGTGCCGACGATGTGGAGTCGCTCCAGGAATCACAGCTGGAACTGTTTGCCATTCTGGCCACTGAACCCTGGAGCTTTCCGCACTCGCTGCAGCGGCAACTGGATATCTGGTTCGATGCCCGCTTTGATCAGTACAGCAGCGTCGACATTCTGCGTGGCCGCCTGAAGAGCTGGCTCGAACGGTTGGAGGCACAGCCTGGTCTATCGGTTGAGCACATCGAACTCATGAAGGTGCGTGTCAGGTCTGGAGTGCCGGCGCAGGCGGCCATTGAGCACGTGAAGACTGGCATTCTTGCCGCCCAGCAAGCTTTGGAGGACCGGCGTGCAGAGACGTTGGCAGCCCAGCCGATTGACCCGGATCGGCTTCTGGACATCGGGCGCCATGCGTCTTCGTTTGGCTTCAACAAGGGGACGGGGTGCTTTCCGGTCCACTTGTTTCCAATCGAGCGGACGGCCGAGACATTGGAAGACTTTACTCTCACCTTCAGGCAGATGCGTCGCGGGGAGCTGACGAAGCTTCAAATGGAACCGCGAGCATCAAACGAGGCAGAGCACTTCGCGGACGTAACGGCCCAGCAAGTTGCCGTGGTCGTGCTCAGCGATGTCTTGCATCGTGCAGACATCAAGGAAATCGCGGTCCAGGACGGCGAGGCCTATTGGAAGGCATTGCGGGCGGAGTCCGGCCTCATCGTAGCGAAAGGCGGAACCCCGATCCTTCTGCTGGACAACGCAATCCGCCCTGATTGGGTGTGGGATTGGCAGCGCACGAATCTCGACGCCACGCACAAGCGCCCCGATGGTCTCCAGGTCAGGCGCCGTGAAGGGCGAGGGGCCGGGTACCAGTGTGACTTCAACGATATCGAGGTCTACATCGCACCGCTGCCAATTGGCCAGTCAATTCTGCTATCCAGTTTGGCATTCCGCGCATTGACGTTCACAGCCTTCGGAGACGATCGTTTTGTGCGGGCCGAGGTGGTCGAGTTGGAGGGCGGTAACAACCTGGTTGACCTGAAACTTACTTTCTCGCGAAGAGTTGAGGTCGGCGAAGCTCAGGCGGTCAGGCTGACATATGCGCAGCGCAAGTGAGTCGTCGCGTGGAAAGCTGGTTTTTCTGGGGAAGCAACTGACACTGACAGGAGTTTCCATTTGGTTTAAAAATTCGGTAGACTTACCGTATTCTTAAACCAAACTTCGGGAGGCATCATGATCGCAGATCGCATTCGTCAAGCACGACTGGCGGCAGGCCTGACGTTGGGTGCTCTTGGCGAAAAGGTCGGTGTTTCGCACACGGCCATCCAGAAGTTCGAGAAGGGTCTTCTGACCCCATCGTCCTTGCAACTCCTTAACGTGGCCCGTGCCTGCGATGTCCGCACCGAGTATTTCTTCCGCACGCACACGGTCCAACTGTTGCAGCCCGAGTTCCGAAAGACATCGACCTTTGGCAAGACGGCACAGGATGCACTGAAGATCAAGGTCGTGGAGCTGGTGGAAAAGCGCGTCGAGCTGCTTGGCGCTTTCCCCGAGTTACCGCTTCTGGCGTTCGCCCCTCCGGCCGGATTGCCGGACCTCATCGCCACGCTCGACGAGATTGAGACTTTCTCGGACCAGGTGCGCACTGCATGGCAACTGGGCATGAACCCGATCGCCGACCTCACCGACACCCTCGAAGGGCTGGGCTTGCTGGTCATCGTGGTCGACGAGGCGAACCCAGGCTTCTCTGGCTTAACTGCCCAGGCACGGACGGGCGACGGTCGGGCGTATCCGATTGTGGCTGTCTCCAACCGCTGGCCCGGGGACCGGCAGCGGTTCACGCTGGCGCACGAACTTGGGCACCTGCTGTTCGAAGGGCGGCTGGCGGATGGCATAGACGAGGAGAAAGCTTGCGACCGATTCGCTGGCGCTTTCCTGGCGCCGCGTGTCGCGGTCCGTCAGTTGCTCGGGCAGCGGCGTCATGCGCTGGAATGGCAAGAGCTGTATGTGCTCAAGCATGAATTCGGCCTGTCAATGGCCGGATGGCTGCAACGTGCCAAACAGTGTGGCGTGATCACAGACGCCGCCCACCTTGCCATGTTCAAGCGGTTTTCTGCCAGGGGCTGGCGCAAGGCCGAGCCATGGGACCCGCTACCGACAGAGCATCCGCGACTATTTGACCAACTGGTGTACCGCGCCTTGGCCGAGCAGTACATCTCCGAAGGCAAGGCAGCCGAACTGTTGGGTATCCCGATGATGCGTTTCCACAAAGAGCGCCAGTTGGAGTCATCGGATGCTGTTGCTCATCAGTGATGCCAACATCCTGATCGACATGGAGGCCGGAGCGTTGATGCAAACGCTTTTTAAACTTCCAATGCAGTTCGGCATTCCGGATTTGCTGTATTACGAAGAAATCGAGCCCGGCAGCCCAGGCCTCGAAAACCTGGGCTTGCTGGTCATGGAGGTCGGTGGCGAGTTCGTGAAGTACGCCGAAAACTTGCCAAGCCAATACAACCACATGCTGCCAGTCAAGCACGGGCGCCGGCCAGGCCACAACGACTATCTGGCGTTGGCGCTGGCCAAGCAGGAATCCTGCACGCTGCTGACTGGGGACAACTATCTCCGAACCGTGGCCGGCAGAGAACAAATCCCGGTCATGGGCACCATCGGACTGTTGTGCGCCATGGTCGAGAACCAGCTGCTGACGGTGGACGACGCCCTGGCTGCGCTCGAGAGGATGAAAAAAGGCAAGCGCTGGCTGCCATGGTCGGAAGCCGAAGATCTGTTGAACGCATTGCGGTGATTCCGCATCCAGAACCCCCATGACAACCACCATCGATCTCGGCGCCCATTTCGAAGACTTCGTTGCGCAACAAGTCAGTTCTGGCAGGTTCAACACTACCAGCGAAGTCATCTGTGCCGGACTGCGCCTGCTGCAAGACCAGGAGCAACTGCAAGCCTTGAAGTTGCAGGCGTTGCGCTCCAACATTGCCGCTGGCATCAACAGTGGGCCAGGGCGCGATGCCGACGCAGTGTTCGACCGCCTGAAAAAGAAGAACAAAAAGAAGGCCGCTACTACGAAGCGCGGGAGTTGATGCGGGCGGTTCGTGACTTCGGCATCAAGCTCGTGGCCGCGCTGTGGGATGCCGTGGAGCGTGCGGAACGCGGTCAGGTGGATGCAGACTTGGGCGGCGGTGTGATCAAGCAACGCATTGCGCGCCCCGGCGAAGGCAAGTCCAAGGGTTATCGCAGCATCGTCTTGTTTCTCAAGGGCGAGAAGGCGTTCTTCGTATTCGGCTTTTCCAAGAGTGAGCTCGGCAACATCCGGGACGACGAAGAGGAGCATTTCAAGAAGATGGTCAAACACGTTCTGGCCCTGACGGATGCCCAATTGCATGAGCTGATTTCAAACCGGCAGTTTGAGGATGTGAGAAACGATGACCAAGAAATACCGCAGTGATGCTTTTGCCGCCATCCATGAAACCATGGAGGCCTTGCATGACGTGGGCGCAATCGACAAGCAGACGATGCGCGAGTTTGACGTCGCCTGCCTGACGCCCGTACGCGTGCTCAGCCCGGATGAAATCAGGACGCTGCGCCTGCGCGAGCACATGTCTCAGCCCGTTTTTGCGCGTTACCTGAACGTCTCCAAGAATCTGGTTTCAGACTGGGAGCGCGGAGTAAAAAGGCCGGGCGGTCCGGCCTTGCGGCTGCTCACCATGGTTCAGAAGAAGGGGCTCATGGCGATTGCATGATGGCCACCCTTCGTTGCCGACCAATCCGGACATCGCTCAGGTGCTTTACCTGCGGGGGCTGATGGAGCGTATCGGTCGGGGCACGCAGAAGATCATCCAGTCGTGCGTGGATCAAGGGTGGGCTACGCCCGCCCCAATGGGCAGACCAGGAGACCGGTGTCACACTGACGCTGTGGGGGCCGGGTGGTCCCGAAAAGATGCATGCTTTGCTCAACGCTCGCCAACTGGCGCTACAGGCAGCGATGATTCTGGATGCGCGTATTCGGCCAGGGGAGTACCGCGCGCGATACGCGACCGCAGTGTCGGAACGGCAGGCCCGCCGCGATTTGGTGGCGCTGGCGGAACTGGGGCTGCTGCGCGTGGAGGGTGCCGGCGCCGCCACCGCGTACGTGCGGGCAAACCGGACGCAAATTCCACAGAACCGGACCTGAACCGGACATCGCAAGCTGTCTTGTTTGCACGGTTTGTCGCGACTGATGAAGCCAAGTCCTTGATTTGCTTCAGTTTCATCGGCTCGACCTTGGCGGCACCATGGAACGGCCAGATCAGAAGCGGACATTGCACCGGACATGGATGGTTGTTGGTTGGAAGCCCCTTGCCGAATGGCCGCAGCGGCATGGCCAAGCGATTCGGCAGGGTCTCGTCGCCTCTCAAGCATCCCCGAGTGCATTGCCCAAGAACACACGTCCCTTGTCGCGCCTCGGCGAGTATTCACCCCATCGTCAACGCAGCTCCTGAAGGCGGTCTGCATCGAGCGATTGATGTGAGCGATCGAAGTCAGCGCAGGCGGCTCAGCCAATACTCGGGCAGGCGCCGACTGTCGGCTACCGCGTGAACAAGCACACCGTCATCTGCTTGCGTGTAGACAAGCGAAAACGGAAAGTCTGCAACCAGCCGCCGACGCGTGCCGCCTGCAGAGGGTTTGCCGTGTAACGGATATGCGGCTGCCCGCTGGGCCGCTGCCTCGACTTCTGACCGGAATCTTGCCCCAAGGCCCTTTTCAATTGCTTCGTAGTAGGCCGTCTGGCCGAGAAGCGCAGATCGTGCATGCTTCGTGAAGCGCGCTTGCCTCAAGGTGCAATACGTCGCGCTTCGGCAAACACATCCTCAGCGGTGTAAGTCTCGACCTCACCCCTTTTGTACGCCTCGACCCGCCGGACGATCTCGGCATCCCAGGCGGCTTCGATGTCTGAGAGAGGTGGTTCGTGAAGCGATTCGAGGAGTAGCTCCACAAGGCGAGAGCGGTCGGGCGGGGCCAGCGAACGACCGCGGTCTGCAAGCTCAGCAACGATGTCAGACATGGTGAACCTCCGTACGTGTACGCATCATAGCGGGGCGAACCTACTCCGCCCGACGACTGGGTGGCCCTGGAGGCTGCCAGCATTTCCGTCCGCGATTGCGGAATCGTGACCCTGCCAGGGCGGCGCT
>JAYVRP010000020.1:0-9180 GCA_043776215.1 Rhodoferax sp.
GGCAGCCAGCATCTCGAAGGTCTGCCTGACCACCGGCACATAGTCCTCGGGCAGGGCGCGCGAGTCTGTTCGCGGGTAGGTCAGTGCCTTGTGGCGCTCGTACAGGCTCTGGGCGATCGACAGCGTGGTCTTGGCGCTGTAGCCGAACTTGCCATTCGCCTCGCGTTGCAAGGAGGTCAGGTCGAACAGCAAGGGGCTGGCCTGTGTGGTGGGTTTGCTTTCCTCGGTAACGGTGGCGGTCTTGCCGCGCACGGCCTCGGCGATGGCCTTCGCCTGCAACGCAGACCAGACCCGGTCGGCTCTGGTTTCGGGATCCGGTTCGTCTGTCGCGCCCGGGGTCAGAGTGGCAGCAGGTGTGGTTGTGCCATTCGAGTTGTCGTCCCCCTTACGCCACTTCGGGTTGAACCACTTGCCGGCGTACACCCCGGCTTCAGCCGCGAAACTTGCGTGGATTTCCCAGTAGTCGCGGCTGACGAACTTGCGGATTTTTTCCTCGCGCTCCACCACCACCGACAGCGTGGGCGTCTGCACCCGGCCCACCGTGGTGAGGAAGAAACCGCCATCGCGCGAGTTGAAGGCGGTCATGGCCCGGGTGCCGTTGATGCCGACCAGCCAGTCGGCCTCGGAGCGGCAACGTGCGGCATCGGCCAAGGGCAGCATCTGTTTGTCGCTGCGCAGCGAGCCGAAGCCGTCGCGGATCGCCTGCGGTGTCATGGACTGCAGCCACAGCCGCTGCACCGGGTGTCTGGATTTGCTGTACTGCTGGATCAGGCGGAAGATCAACTCACCCTCGCGCCCGGCGTCGCAGGCGTTGATGAAGGCACCGACATCCTTGCGCTTGGCCAGCCGCACGATGGCGTTGAGCCGCGTCTTGGTCTTGTCCATGGGTTTGAGGTCGAAGTGCGGCGGAATCACGGGCAAATGCGCGAAGCTCCACTTGCCACGCTTCACGTCGAACTCTTCCGGCGCCTGGATTTCCACCAGGTGCCCGACCGCGCTGGTCACCACGTATTTGTCGTTCTCGAAGTGCTCCTCCATTTTTTCGAACTTGCCGGCGATCGGCGTGAGGGCACGCACGATGTCCTGCGCCACGGAAGGCTTCTCGGCAATGACAAGTGTTTTGGTTAAAACGGCGTTTTTCATCTGACTACAATCCACGTTTCTCGCGTGCGCACAGGCGCACACCTGCAGGCGCGCACCCACGCGCGCCCATACGAGTTCACATTACCAAATTTTTCAGACGTGTCCAAAAAAGCCTCCTTTGCCGACCCGCGCCGCATCCAGACCCGCCGCTCCGGAGTCCACGGAAAAGGCGTGTTTGCTTTGAGTGATATCGCCGAGGGCGAGGCGATTATTGAATACGTCGGTGCCATCATCAGCTGGAAGGAGGCGCAGCGCCGCCACCCGCATGACCCCACCGATCCTAACCACACGTTTTACTTTCACATTGATGAAACCCGGGTCATCGACGCGTTGGTCGGCGGCAATTCGTCGCGCTGGATCAACCACTCCTGCGACCCGAACTGCGAAGCGGACGAGCAGGACGGCCGCGTGTTCATCAAGGCCTTGCGCAACATTGCGGCTGGCGAAGAACTCAATTACGACTACGGTCTGATCATCGACGAGCGTTACACCCCCAAGCTCAAGGCCGAGTATCCGTGCTGGTGTGGCGCCAGACAGTGCCGGGGCACGCTGCTGGCGCCCAAACGGCGCGGCCGCTGAAGGCGATTGCAGGCCCGCAGGACCATGCCGGACCGAGGAGGGCAGTGGCCCCTGGAGCGCATCACCCAGGAAGTCGCGACCCTTTTGCCGGGGTTCACGGCGGAGGTGCTGGCCCGCATCGACTCCACCAACTCCGAGTTGATGCGCCGTGCGCGCGCGGGGCGGACAGCGCCCGTGCTGCTGGTGGCCGAGGAACAGACGGCAGGGCGCGGCCGCATGGGCCGGACCTGGATCAGTGCTGCGCATGGTGGCGGCGGGCCGGGCGCGGCCGAACTGTCACCCCAGGCACTGACGTTTTCACTGGGCTTGGTGCTCTCCCCCGGCGACTGGTCCGGCCTGTCGCTGGCGGTCGGGGTCAGCGTGGCCACAAGCCTGCATCCGGCGCTGCAGCTCAAGTGGCCGAACGACCTGTGGTTCGACGCTCGCAAGCTGGCCGGCATCCTGATCGAGACTGCCAATGTGGCGGACCAGCGGTATGTGGTGGTGGGCGTCGGCATCAATATCGGACCGCCTGCCGCCGGTGGCCTGGCCGTCGCGCCGGCTTGGCTGAAGGAGTTGTTGCCACAGGTCGATGCCCGTGCCGCCTTGCAACGCATCGTGCCGGCCCTGGTGCGGGCGATCCGTGTATTCGAGGCGCAGGGCCTGGGCCCTTCCCTGGCGGACTTCCGTGCGCGTGATCTGCTGTACGGCCGCGCCGTGGTGCTGAGTGATGGCGTTACCGGAACAGCCCAGGGCATCGATACCCGCGGAGCGCTGCTGGTGCATACTTCGACCGGCATGAAGTCCATTACCAGCGCCGAAGTCAGCGTGCGACCGGCCGAGACGCCCGCCAGCAGCTCCGGGCCGTCGGCCCACGGCTGACCATGTTGCGCCTGCTGGTACTGGTTCTGGCGCTGCTCAATGCCGTGTATTACACCTGGTCGCACCGGTTGTTGCGGCCGTACGGGTTCGAGCCCATCCAGCAGTCCGAGCCGCAACGCGTGGCGCAACAAATCCATCCTGAGTGGGTCCGGATCCTGCCAACTGAGGAGGCGCGCCGGGTGGACGCGGCGGCACCTCTGCCCGCGCGGGCGGGCGAGTGTCTGCAGGCGGGACTGTTGGACGAACCGCAAGCCGCCTCGGTTCGGCAGGCTGCCCAGGCCGCTTTGCCGACAGGCTCCTGGTCGCTGGACAATGCAGTGGACCCAGCGCGCTGGATCGTCTATATGGGCAAGTATCCGGATGCCCAGGCACTGGCCAAAAAACGTGCCGAACTGGCCTCGCTGAACCTGCGTTTCGAACCCATCACCAACACGGCGCTCAACTTTGGCCTGTCGCTGGGCGCCTTCGACTCCGAAGAGCGGGCGCAGGCCGAGCTGGCCATCCTGAGCCAGCGTGGTGTACGAACCGCCACGGTGGTGCAGGAGCACGGGGAACTGCGCGGCGTCGTGTTCAAGGTGCCTGCGGTGGATGACGCGCTGCGTCCGAAACTCGACGAGATCAAGGGAGCCCTGGCCGGAAAGCCCTTGCGCGCCTGCAAGTAGGCGCCGCGTTCCATAGGTTCAATACTGGACGCGGGCGAAGTAGGTTTTTTGGGCAGCCGTGCGGGCCTGCTCCAGCGTATGGATGCCTTTGTCGGCCAGCAGCGGGATCATTTTCAGGAACACCTCGGCGGTTACGCAGGCATCCCCCATGGCGGTGTGGCGCCCTACCACCGTGATGCCCAGGCGCTGCGCGATGGCATCCAGGGCGTGGGATTCCTGGTCTGGGTGGACCAGGGCTGACAGCAAAAGGGTGTCGAGCACCGGCTGGTCGAAACAGACCCCGGTCGCGGCCTCCTTCAGTTGCAGAAACCGCATGTCGAAAGCGGCATTGTGGGCCACCAGCACGGTGTCCTGGGCGAAGGCGTGGAAGGCCGGCAGCACCCGGTCAATGGTGGGTTGGCCCGCCACCATCGAGGGCTGGATGCCGTGGATCGGGATCGACGCCGCCGAGATCGGCCGCTGCGGATCGACCAGTTGCTCGAATCCCTCGTGGCGTAGCAAGCGGCCGTTGACGATGCGCGTTGCGCCGATCTGAATGATCTCGTCTCCCGCGGAGGGGTCCATGCCGGTGGTTTCGGTGTCGAAGACCGTGTAGGACAACTCTGCCAGCGGTCGGTTGGCCAGATCCAGCGACTGCGCCGAGACCTTGAACAGGTCGAAGTCGTAGTACTCCGGCCGCGCCGCATTGCCGGGGGCGGCAGCAGATTCTTCCGGGCCATGCGCCGCCGCCAATGGAAGCAGAAATCGGAAGAACGCCTCATGGCGCGTGCGCTCGCGCTCGAACCAGAAGGCTCCGCCGTGGCGGTCCACCACATCGCGCACCGTCAGCGCCGTGGTCTCCGAGCCGATGCGCATCGGGTCCAGTTCCCAGCTCATGACGGTCTCGGTGCTCATGACCTGGCCGGACCACACCAGATCGAGGTGGGCCCGTTCGCCCGCGCCGGACAAACGAAGTTCGGTGCGCGTGATGCTGAATTCATCGGCCAGGCGGGCAGCCAGGTAAGCCAGCGCCTGCATCAATGAGAAGCTGTCGACCTTGAGCCAGATGCTGGCATCGACCGCGTCGCTCGAGACCTGCACGCGGCCGGTGGCCTCGACGCGCCTGGCAATGGCGGCCACGAGGTCGGAGCCTCGCATGTCTTCCATCGGCCAGCGCGTCTTGAGGCCGCTGGACGCGGCCTGGGCCAGACTCTGGATGCGCTGGCCCATGGCGGCGGCCTCCTCGCGCACCACACCGATGAAACGCTCGCGCATGGCGGCGTCCAGGTCCGGGTAGTCGA
The DNA here is from genome assembly GCA_043776215.1 of Rhodoferax sp. Taxonomy (GTDB): domain Bacteria; phylum Pseudomonadota; class Gammaproteobacteria; order Burkholderiales; family Burkholderiaceae_C; genus CAISIP01. The sequence continues at coordinate 4,526 of JAYVRP010000020.1, forward strand.
GCATCTCCACGGCCGCCTGCAGGTTGGCCAGCGACCCGCGGCTGCCTTCGGTCATGCCGTGCAGCAGCTGGTCACGCAGCGACTCCTGCTCGAAGTCGCGTGTGACGTTGTCCAGCATCAGCACAAATCCACCCACCACGGGTCCCGGTTCGTCCATGACCGCCGCCATCTGGACGCGCAGCAATTGGCCGCCACGCGTGGTGGTGACGAATTGCGCCGATGGGTTGGCAGAACCACGCGCAAGACGCTGCTGGATGGTCTCCAGCGCATGGTCCACCAACTGGCGGTCGAACACCGTGTAGATCGAGCGCCCCAGGCCGATGGCGCCAGCCGCGTCGATCGACCCGGGAACCTCCGCCAGCGCACGAAACTGCAGGCGCGCGCGCTGGTTGTACAGCAGCACTCGGCCGTCCAGGTTGCACACCACCACACTTTGCGTCAACTCGGCCATCAGTGCCGCGAGCCGCCGGCGTTCGAGCTCCACGCGCTGGCTGGCGTCCTGCACCTGGCGCTGCATGTCGTCCTGCAGCGCCGAGCGTTGCGCCACCAGGGCCTCGATGGCATTGGTCAGCCCGCGCACGTGGGCACTTGCCGCGACCGCCGTGGGGCGCTCCACACGCCCGGTCAGTTGCACCCGGGTGTCGTCTTCGAGCCGGGCCACGGCCTCGACATGGTCGCGGAACAAGCGTTGTGCGGCCAGCGCCAGCAGGACGCTGGCCACCAGCCACGCCATCACGACCAGGGCCACGCGCGGCTCCAGCGCCTCGCCCAGGACGCTGCGCTCCGGCAGCGACAGCGTGGCCCACAACATACCGGCTGTGAGAACGATCCACAGGCCCAGCACGACTCCCGGCGCCAGCGCCGCGATGATCGCGCGGTGCTGCAGTTTCACACCAGGCCCTCCAGCATGGCCCGGACTTTGGCGACCAGCTCCTTGGTCGAGAACGGCTTCGTCACATAGGCATTGGCTCCCAGCGCCAGCCCTTTGGCGATGTCGGTGTCACGGCCCTTGGCGGTCAGCATGAGGATCAGTACGTCCTGCAGCTCTGGATGGGCGCGCACTTCCTGGCAGACTTCCAGGCCCGTTTTGCGCGGCATCATGACGTCCAGCAGGACCAGGTCGGGCCGGTCTCGCACAATGGCATCGATGGCCTCCTGTCCATCACGCGCCAGCGCGACCTCGAAACCTTCGCGCTTCATCAGGTACTCGATCGAAATGAGGATGTTGGGTTCGTCGTCGGCGATGAGAATCTTGTGTGGCATGGCGTGCTCCTGAGGGTCAGTGTGCCGAGGCCGCCCGGGGCAATTCGAACACGAAACAGGCTCCCGGGCCGGGCTGGTCTTCGATCCACATCCGGCCCCCAAAGTGTTCCACGATCTGGCGGCTGATCGGCAGGCCCAGTCCGGTGCCCTGGGGTCGGTTCGTGGCATCACCGCCCTGGCGAAACTTCTCGAAAATCAGTTGGTGCTGCTGCGCCGGAACACCGGGTCCGTTGTCGTGCACGCGCACCCGCAGCCGGTCCGGTTCCGCTGTGAGCACCAGCTCGACCCGTCCGCTCCGGTCAGGCACGAACTTGGCCGCGTTGGACAGCAGGTTCAGCACCACCTGGGTCAGCCGGTCCGGGTCAGCCATGAGCATGACCGGGGTGTCGGGCACCTCCAGGCGGATCGAGGCCCCGCGCTCACGGAACATCTCGGTCGTGGTCTGTACCGCCTGCGCCAGCAACGCGCCCATGTCGATATCGGTGGTGTGCCACTGGGCATGGCCGGATTCGATCTTGGCCATGTCCAGCACCTGGTTCACCAGACGGCTGAGGCGCTCCGTCTCGGTGACGATGATGCCCAGGAAATGCTGGCGTTGGGGCGATGGCATGCCCGCATCGTCGGCCATCAGTTCGGCCAGGGCGCGGATCGAGGTGAGGGGGGTGCGCAGCTCATGGGTGACCGAGGACATGAAATCGTCCTTCAGCCTGTCGAGGCTCTTGAGTTGCTCGTTGGCGGCACGCAAGTCGCTGGTGGCGGCTTCGAGTGAGCGCGATTTTTCTTCCAGTTCCATGGAATGCGCACGCAATTGCGACGCCTCGTCGAGTATCTGCAACACGTCGTCGAGTGCCAGCGCTTCTTCTTCCGCGACCGAGGCCATCATGACGCGCGCGGATGCGCTGCCGATGGCGCCTGCCAGTTGCGTCTCGACAAACTGCACCAGTTGCGCGTCGGGCAGGATGCGGGCGATGTCGTGCGCGCCGGTCTGGCGTGCATAGGTGTCGAGCAAGCGGTGTGCGCGCTCGGCGCCCATGAAACGCGTGACCAGTGCGAGCAGGTCCTGCACACGCGCCTGGCCGCGCCAGAACACGGGCTCGGTGCTGCGCGTGCGCTGGAACACGTCCACGAACAGCAGCGCCTGGCTGGCTTCCGCAGCCGAGGGTGCACGCCCCAGCGACAGCGTGACATACGCGCCCACATTGGCGGTGAGGCTCCAGAACAGCGAGTGCGTGAGGTTGTCCAGGCCGGAGAGACCGAGCAGCTGCTCCGGCTTGAGCCAGGTGATACCCCAGGGCCCGTGCAACAGGAAGTCCGTGGGTAACCAGCCCGACTTGGCAATTGACGGCAGCATCAGGGTGTAGGCCCACAAGGCGAAACCCAGCATCAGGCCCGCCTGTGCGCCGTGGCGGGTTCCGCCGCGCCAATACATGCCGCCGAGCATCGCGGGCGCGAACTGCGCCACGGCGGCAAAACTGATCAGGCCGATGCTTACCAGCGCATAGGCTTCGCCCGCAAGGTGGAAATAGGTGTAGCCCAGCAACAGCACCACAAAGATGGCCGCGCGCCGGATACCGAGCAGGAAACCCGTCAGGTCACCCCCCGCGCGTGCGCCGAAGCGCCGCGTGCGCAGCAGCAGCGGCATGACCAGGTCGTTACACACCATGCCCGAGACCGCGATCGATTCCACGATCACCATGCCGGTGGCCGCGGAGAGGCCGCCGACGAACGCCAGCAACGCCAGCGCCGGCTGCTTGTAGGCCAGCGGCAGTGACAACACAAAGGCTTCCGGGTCCATCTTGCCGGGGCCGAACAGTAGCAGGCCACCCAGAGCGATGGGCAGCACGAACAGGTTGATCAGCAACAGGTAACTCGGGAACACCCAGGCGGCGCGGCGCAGGTGCCGCTCGTCCACGTTCTCGACCACCATGATCTGGAACTGGCGAGGAAGAAAAATCACGGACAACATGGCCAGTGCTGTGAGCGCGAACCACTGGCCCCAGGCGAATGGCGGCGCCCCGGGCGCACCTTCACCGCCGAGGATGCGGGACAACCCAGGCACGGCGCGGGCACGCGCATAGATGTCCGCCAGGCCGTCGAACAAGCCATAGGTGACAAACAGCCCGACCGCGATGAAGGCCAGCAGCTTCACCACCGACTCGAAAGCCACCGCAGCCACCATGCCTTCATGGCGCTCCAACGCGTCCAGTCGGCGCGCACCGAAAACTGCCGTGAAGGCCGCCAGCGCAAGCGCAAAGTACAGCGTGCTGTCGCTCCACCACTGGCCATGCGCGGCCGGCGCCTGGCCGATCGGTGTGGTGAGCACCGCATACCCCACCGACACGGCCTTGATCTGCAGTGCGATGTAGGGGACGATGCCCACCACCGTGATCAGCGTGACCATTCCCGCCAGCATCGGGCTCTTGCCGTAGCGGCTGCCGATGAAGTCGGCGATCGACGTGATGCGGTACGTCTTGGCGATTCGGATCATCTTGCGCACCACCATCCAGGCCAACACCATGGCCAGGGTTGGCCCGAGGTAGATCGGAAGAAACCACACGCCGGCGCTGGCCGCACGCCCGACGCTGCCAAAGTAGGTCCAGGCAGTGCAATACACCGCCATGGACAGCGCATACACCCAGGCATTGCCGATGATCGAGCGTCCCTGGGCCGCGCGCCGGTCGCCGAATGCGGCCACCGCAAACAACAGCAGGAGGTACAGGAAAGACGCACCCACCACCAGCGATGCGGGCAACATGGCGTCAATCCTCCCCGTGTTCCAGCAGCCAGGCCGAGCCTGCGATGAGGGCCGCCCACAGGCCGAACAAGGCCAACGGAAAAAGCGGCAGGCCCCACACGCTGGTTTCCAGGTTCCACAAGGCCAGCAGCGGGAAATTCAGGGCCAGCAGCCCGGCGCAGAAAAGGGCCACCAGGCGTTGCGGTCCGAGTCGTTTCAGCATGGTGGGGGGCCTCGTTTCACAAAGCGTCGAGCCGGAAATGCATCCGCAGGTGCTGGCGCAGGCGCTTGATGATTTGCAGCGCATCTTTCAGCATGTCGCGCTCCAGGGTGCCGAATTGCGACAGCCGCACCAGATTGTCCGCTGGCTGCTGCAACTGGCGCTGTTGCAGGTTGTGCTTGAGCTTGAGCCCCATCAGGAAGTGCAACGTGTCGATCAGGTCGCGCGCCAGATCCTTCTGCATGTGGCCCAGGTTCACCAGCGTGCGGATGCGTTCGACCGTTCCGACTTCGGTCAGGTGGTGTTCCAGCGCTAGTGCGCGCAGGCCATGCACGATCGGGAAGGTGCCCAGCTTCTTGAGATCGAACGCCTGCTCCTCGCGCTCGCGCATCGCGGTGATGCGGGCCCACCACCCGCCGGGCTCGCTGAACTGGTCGA
>JAYVRP010000021.1:0-2751 GCA_043776215.1 Rhodoferax sp.
TTGTTGTGATGGCATGAGCCAGCAGCGGATTCCTCTCCAACTACTTGCTGCGAGCCTGCTCTTGACTGCCACCTGCGGGGCCGCGCGGTCACCTCACTGAAGCGCCACCCTGGCCAGCGCCGGGTTTGATGCGGATATGGCCGGCCCGGAGTCGACGACGCTATTCCCCAATGGCAGTTACGTCGACATGTGTTCGAAGTTGCCTGTGGTCGACCCCGCCGGCATCCAGGTCCCGACACTCGTGTTGCGCGGCGAGTTCGATGGCAACGCCTCGTACGCCGATGTGGCCGGCTTTTTCGAACGCCTGCCCCACAGGGACAAACAGTTGTCGATCCTGCGTGGTGTGGGGCATGGCGGCCTGCAAAGCCGCAACTACCGGGTCGGCACCCACCTGCTGCTGGCCTTCTTTTCGCAGCCCGAGCCGCTGTAGCGCGGGGCGCCAAGCCTCAGCGGGCCGCTCGCACCATGTTGCGCGCAATCACGATCTGCTGGATCTGGCTGGTCCCTTCGTACAGGCGAAACAAGCGCACATCACGGTAGAAACGCTCGATGCCGTAGTCGGCCAGGTAACCTGCACCACCGAAAATCTGCACCGCGCGGTCAGCCACCCGCCCACACATCTCGGAGGCAAAAAGCTTGCAGCACGAAGCCTCGGTGGACACGTTTTCGCCGGTGTCGCGCCGGCGTGCCGCGTCCAGCACCATGCAGTGCGCCGCATACAGCTCGGCCTGGCTGTCGGCCAGCATTGCCTGCACCAGCTGGAACTCGGCGATCGGCTGACCGAACTGCTTGCGCTCCATGGCATAACGCAGGGCATCGTCGAGCATGCGCCGCGCGACACCCACACACACTGCGGCAATGTGGATGCGACCCTTTTCCAGCACCTTCATGGCGGTCTTGAAGCCCTGCCCCTCGATGTGCCCGATCAGGTTTTCCGCTGGCACGCGGCAATTCTCGAAGATCACATCGCAGGTATGCGCACCACGTTGGCCCATCTTCTTGTCGATCTTGCCCAGGCTGATACCGGGTGACCTGGCGTCCACGATGAAGGCCGACACACCGCTGGCCCCTTTGTCGGCCGGGTTCGTGCGGGCCATCAAGGTGAAAACGCCCGCTTGCGGGGCGTTGGTGATGTAGCGTTTGGTGCCGTTGACGATGTAATGGTCGCCCTTCGCATCGCTATCGCGGATCGCCATGGTGCGCAGCGAGGCGGCGTCGGAACCGGCATCGGGCTCTGTCAGCGCGAACGATGCGATCAGTTCACCACTGGCAAGCTTGGGCAGGTACTCGGCCTTCTGCCCGGGCGTACCGTCCATCAGGATGCCCTGCGAACCTATGCCCACGGTGGTACCGAAGATCGAGCGGAATGCCGGCGATGTCTTGCCCATCTCGATCATCACCAGAGCTTCCTCCTCCATCGTCAGCTCCAGGCCACCATAGGCTTCCGGCACCGTGAGCCCGAACAGGCCCAGCCGTTTCATTTCCTCGATGATGGCAGGCGGAATCCGGTCGGTCTCGGACACCTCGACCTCCGCAGGTACGAGGCGTTCACGCACGAAGCGCGAGACGCTGTCCAGCAGCGCATTGAGGGTTTCCTGGTCTCGAATCATGGGGGCTTCCTAGGGTGTTGGCGGAACGAGCACGAAATTGCCGACGTGGTTTTTCTCCAGGAACTCGCGCTGCGCCTGCGCGATCTGGTCCAGTGCGAAAGTGCGGGCCACCAGGGGGCGTACCACACCCCGCTCAATGTAGCCGATGAGTTGCGGGAACACCGGCGCGTCCCAGGCCGTGCAGCCCACGAGGGTCAGGTCTTTCAAGTAAAAAGTGCGCATGTCGAGCGCCACCACCGGGCCGCCGATCGCGCCCGAAGACACGTAACGGCCACCGCGCCGCAACACCTTGAGCCGGGCGCCAAATGCCGGCCCGGCCACGTTGTCAACGACCACGTCGACCGATTCCGCACCCAGGCACACCACGACATCGTCGTCACGATCAATCACCCGGTCGGCCCCGAAGGCGCGCACCTGGTCCATCTTGGCCCGGGCGGCAATGGCGGTGACCGTGGCCCCGCGCGCCTTCGCCAGTTGCACGGCGGCAGAGCCGACGCCGCCCGACGCACCGGCCACCAGCACGTGTTCCGCGCGGCCCACGCGGACGCGCTGCAGCATGTTTTCGGCGGTGCCCCAGGCGCAGGGGATCGAGCCCAGTTCCACGTCGCTCCAGTCGCAGCGCACCTGGAAGACTTCGGACGCCGGAACCTTGACGTATTGCGCGAACGCGCCGTCGAAGTCCGAGCCCATCCAGAGCGTCAACATCGACGCGAAGCCGGCGCTGCGCATGCAGGGCCGCACCAGCACGCGGGCTCCGATGCTGCGCGCATCACCACCGGGACCCACGGCCACGATGCGTCCGCAGCAATCGGTGCCCTGGATGAAGGGAAAGGGTGTCGCGGCATTCCAGCCCCCGTCGTCCTGCTTGACGCTTGCATGCCCGTCACCCTGCGCCACCGCCTGTGCCGTGCTGTTGGTCCCGGTGGTGATGGTCTCGGAGTACCACCCCAGGCGCGTGTTGATTTCGGTGTTGTTGACACCGGCCGCAAGCACCTGCAGCAGCACTTCGCCGGTTGCAGGCACGGGCATGGGCACGTCGCGGTATTCCAGCCGCTCGAAACCACCATGGCCGGTGGTCACGACCGCCTTCATGCGCGCCGCGCACCCTTGCAGGTCGAAGCGGTCACGCGTGGCCATGGCG
>JAYVRP010000022.1:0-9159 GCA_043776215.1 Rhodoferax sp.
ATGCGGGTATGGGCCGTCCGGATGTGCTGGCATTCTGGTTTGGTGAGAGTGACGAAGTTACGCCCGGCTTCATTCGCGACGCAGCCATCGAATCGCTGCGGCGGGGGGAAACCTTTTACTCGTACAACCTCGGGCTACCCGTGCTGCGCCAGGCCATTGCACAGAGCATGTCCGCGGTGCACGGGGCGATTGGCGAGGATCGCATTGCGGTTTCTTCGGGTGGCGTAAATGGCCTGATGCTGGCGGTACAGGCGCTGGTCGGGGCGGGCGACGATGTGGTTGCTGTGACGCCGGTTTGGCCGAACCTGCTGGCGCAGCCGCGCATCATGGGGGCGAACGTGCGTTGTGTTCCCTTGAGGCCGGTTGCCGGGCATTGGGTGCTTGACGTACCCGCCTTGTGCGCGGCCGTAACAGCGCAGACGCGCTTGCTGCTGCTCAATGCCCCGAACAACCCGACCGGATGGACTTTGACGCGCGCCGAACAGGAACAGATCCTGGACCATTGCCGCGCAACGGGAACCTGGATTCTGGCCGACGAAGTCTACGAACGTCTGTATTACGAGCCATCAATGAATGGCTGCGCGCCGAGTTTTCTCGATATTGCAGCGCCGGATGACCGTCTGGTCGTGGTGCACAGCTTTTCCAAGAGTTTCCTGATGACCGGCTGGCGGCTCGGCTGGATGGTGTTGCCACCGAAAATGACGCCCCATATTGGCAAGCTGATAGAGTTCAACACCTCCTGCGCGCCAGTGTTTGTGCAGCAGGCCGCGCTGGTGGCCTTGCAGCGTGCCGCCGAAGTGACACCGGTGGTGGTGCAGCATCTGCGCAGTTGCCGCGATAGGTTGATCCCCCTGCTTCAAGCGCTGCCAGAAGTTGAAATTGCTGCCGCACGCGGTGGTATGTACGCATTTCTTCGCCTGCGTGGCTCCGGCGATTCGCTGGCGACCGCCAAGCGGCTGGTCGTGGAGGCCGGGCTCGGGCTGGCACCGGGTTCGGCGTTTGGTCTGGCCGATGCGGCGGACGGTGGCAGCTGGTTGCGCTGGTGTTTTGCCTCGCGCGACCCGGATCGGCTTGCGCAGGGCGTGCAGCGCCTGCGCGGCTGGCTTAAGGACTGAGATAGCCCCGCCTCCCCGGCCGTTGCGCCCGGGCTATAATCCTAGGGCTTTGCATATCGCTAGCGCACGTCAGGGGCAGTTCCAGCGCCTGACGCAAGTTGTACCAACAGGGCCAGGCCGGTTCGCCACCTCGCCCCTTACCAGGAAAATCCCATGATTGCTTCCAGCATCAAGGCCGCTGTCGTCAAGGACAACGCGCGCCAGGCCGGTGATACCGGCAGTCCCGAAGTGCAAGTCGCACTGTTGACGGCCCGTATCAACGAGCTGACGCCTCACTTCAAGACCCATGCAAAGGACCACCACGGTCGCCGTGGACTGCTGCGTATGGTGAGCCGTCGGCGCAAGCTGCTGGATTACCTGCGTTCGAAAGACGCTGAGCGTTATTCGGCGCTGATCACAAAACTGGGTCTGCGCAAGTAGACCAGATAGCGCGCGGCAGGCACCCGGTTCGGCCTTGTGGCCCGGGTGCCATGTCGCGCAACAGAAATCGGGGACAACGGGTGTAGAGCGAAGCTGTGTCATTCCATGGACATTTGCGCGGTGCAAATCTCCATGGAATGGCATCGTGTTCTGCCATGTTGACTCCGGGCTTGGGCGAGGTGGCCTGCACCTCCCGTGTTTGACCAGGAGATAAATGCCATGAGCATGTTCAACAAGATCACCAAGACGTTCCAGTGGGGTTCACACACCGTCACCATGGAAACCGGCGAAATCGCCCGCCAGTCCAACGGCGCCGTACTGCTGGACATGGATGGAACGGTGGTGCTGGCCACCGTGGTGGCCAAGACCGAAGGCAAGGCCGGACAGGACTTCTTCCCGCTGACCGTGGACTACCTTGAAAAGGCCTACGCCGCAGGCAAGATTCCAGGCAGCTTCTTCAAGCGGGAAGGCCGCCCCAGCGAATTCGAAACACTGACGAGCCGCCTGATCGACCGCCCGATCCGCCCGCTGTTCCCGGACGGTTTCTTCAACGAAGTGCAGGTCGTGATTCACACGCTGTCGCTGAACCCGGAAGTGGATGCCGACATCGCGGCGCTGATCGCCACCAGTGCCGCCCTGTCCATCAGCGGCATTCCTTTCAGCGGTCCCATCGGCGCGGCCCGTGTGGGTTATATCAATGGTGCCTACGTGCTGAACCCCGGCCAGACGGCACGCAAGGAATCGGCGCTCGACCTCGTGGTCGCCGGCACGGAAGCCGCTGTGCTGATGGTCGAGTCGGAAGCGAAGCAACTCTCTGAGGACATCATGCTGGGTGCCGTGGTTTTTGGCCACGAGCAGGGCAATATCGCGATCAACGCCATCCACGATCTGGTCCGTGACGCCGGTAAACCGGTGTGGGACTGGAAGGCTCCCGCCAAAGACGAAACCTTGATCGCCAAAGTCCAGGCGCTGGCCGGCGACAAGCTGCGCGCGGCCTACCAGATCCGCAACAAGCAAGCACGCACCCAAGCCTGCCGCGGTGCCTATGCCGACGTGATGTCCGCCTTGAAAGCCGAAGGCGCTGCATTCGATTCGGTCAAGGTTGAAGGCATGTTGTTCGACATCGAGGCTGGTCTGGTGCGCAGCCAGATCCTGGCAGGCGAACCCCGCATCGATGGTCGAGACACGCGCACGGTGCGCGCGATCGAAATTCGCAATGGCGTGTTGCCCCGCACCCACGGCTCGGCCCTGTTCACACGTGGCGAGACGCAGGCATTGGTCGTCACGACGCTGGGTACCGAGCGTGATGCGCAGCGCATCGACGCATTGTCGGGCGACTACGAAGACCGCTTCATGTTGCACTACAACATGCCTCCGTTCGCCACCGGCGAAACCGGGCGTGTCGGCTCGCCCAAGCGCCGCGAAATCGGTCATGGTCGGCTGGCCAAGCGCGCGCTGATCGCGGTCTTGCCCACGAAGGAAGAGTTTCCCTACACGATGCGCGTGGTGAGCGAGATCACCGAGTCGAACGGTTCCTCGAGCATGGCCTCGGTATGTGGCGGCTGCCTGAGCCTGATGGACGCCGGTGTGCCGATGAAGGCGCATGTGGCTGGTATTGCCATGGGCCTGATCAAGGACGGCAACCGCTTCGCGGTGTTGACCGACATCCTGGGTGATGAAGACCACCTGGGCGACATGGATTTCAAGGTGGCAGGCACCACCAACGGCATCACCGCCTTGCAGATGGACATCAAGATTCAGGGCATCACCAAGGAAATCATGCAAGTGGCATTGGCCCAGGCCAAGGAAGCGCGCATGCATATCCTGGGCAAGATGCAGGAGGCGATGGCCGAAGCCAAGACCGAGGTGTCGAATTTCGCGCCTCGCCTGTTCACCATGAAGATCAATCCGGACAAGATCCGTGACGTGATCGGCAAGGGCGGCTCCGTGATCCGTGCGTTGACCGAGGAAACCGGCACGCAGATCAATATCGACGAAGACGGCACCATCACCATCGCGTCGGCCGATCCGGCCAAGGCCGAGGAGGCCAAGCGCCGCATCCAGCAGATCACGGCGGAAGTCGAAATCGGCAAGGTGTACGAAGGCCCGGTCACCAAGATCCTGGACTTCGGTGCCCTGATCAATCTCTTGCCTGGCAAGGATGGCTTGCTGCATATCAGCCAGATCGCCCATGAGCGTGTCGAGAAGGTCACCGACTACCTGAGCGAAGGCCAGATAGTGAAGGTGAAGGTTCTCGAGACGGACGAGAAGGGACGTGTCAAGCTGTCGATGAAGGCCCTGCTGGACCGCCCTGCCCAACAACAGGGCGCAAGCCACGGTTCCGACCAGGCTTGAGCGCTTTCCTTGCCCGGTGTGATGCCGGGTACACAGGAGTGCTTGCCACGACTGACAGTGAGAACGCCATGAAAGTCATTGAGATTGTTTCCTTTGGTCCGCCGGACGTGCTGCATGTGGGCAACCGCCCCATGCCGGTGCCGGTTCCGGGTGAGGTGCGCATTCGCGTGACAGCCAGCGGCGTCAATCGCCCCGACGTCCTTCAGCGCACTGGCAACTACCCGGTGCCGCCGGGCGCATCGGACATCCCCGGTCTGGAAGTGGCGGGTGTGATTGATGAGGGAGGCGCGCAGGAACTGGCGCAGGCCGGCTTCAAGATCGGCGACCGGGTATGCGCGCTGGTGGCCGGTGGCGGATATGCGCAGTACTGCGTGGCGCCGATCGGCCAATGCCTGCCGGTGCCGCGTGGCTGGAGCGACATCGAAGCGGCGTCCTTGCCAGAAACCGTGTTCACGGTCTGGAGCAACGTGTTCGACCGCGCTCGCCTGCGAAAGGGCGAGACCCTGCTCGTGCAGGGCGGCTCCAGCGGCATTGGTGTGACGGCGATACAAATGGCCACGGCCATGGGTTGCACCGTCATCGCGACGGCGGGGAGCGACGAGAAGTGTGCGGCGTGCCTGGCGCTGGGTGCGCGACATGCCATCAACTACCGGAATAATGATTTCGTGCAGGAGGTCAAGCGCCTGACCGATGGCAGGGGGGTCGACGTCGTGCTGGACATGGTGGCCGGCGACTATGTGGCACGCGAGATCGATTGTCTCGCAGAAGATGGCCGCCTCGCGATCATCGCGGTGCAAGGGGGAACCAGGAGCGAGTTCAATGCCGGCATCGTGCTGCGGCGCCGGTTGACCATCACCGGATCGACGTTGCGGCCGCGCAGTGTTGCATTCAAGCAGGAAATCGCCCGCAGTTGCCTGCAACACGTGTGGCCTTTATTGGAGGCGGGCAGTATCAAACCGGTGATCCATTCGGTGTTTCCCGCAGCGCCTGAACAAGGGCCTAGCGGAGCGGCCAGCGCACACACCCTCATGGAGTCCAACCAGCATATTGGCAAGATCGTCCTCGACTGGAGTGCAGCATGAGCCGGCAATTGATCGCAGGAAACTGGAAGTCGAACGGCAGCCTGGCCTTCAACGAATCACTCATCGGTGCGTTGACGTCCGGCTTGCATGGCGCGCATTGTGACGTGGCGGTATGTGTACCCGCACCTTACCTGTCGCAGGTCGGTGCCCTGCTCCTGGGCCACGCCATCGCACTCGGCGCGCAGGACGTGTCGAGCCACGATGCTGGCGCTTATACCGGTGAGGTATCGGCGCAGATGCTGCGTGAGTTCGGCGTGCGTTATGCCATCGTGGGTCACTCCGAGCGGCGCCAGTACCATGGCGAAATCGATGCGGTTGTTGCAGACAAGGTCAAGCTGGCATTGGCTGCAGGAGTCACACCGATCATCTGTGTCGGCGAGACGCTGGCGCAGCGCGAGGCTGGGCAAACCGAAGAAGTGGTCAAGCGCCAATTGGCGTCGGTGATCCACACCAACGGCCATTGCATCAGCGAGATTGTGGTGGCATATGAGCCTGTATGGGCCATTGGCACGGGCAAGACGGCCACTCCAGCGCAGGCACAGCAAGTACACGCCGTATTGCGTGCACAACTCAAGGCGGCGACGGCCCGGGCCGAGCACATGCAGATTCTCTATGGTGGAAGCATGAATGCGGCCAATGCAGCCGAGTTGCTCGGGCAGCCAGACATCGACGGGGGGCTGATTGGCGGAGCGTCCCTCAAGGCGGCGGATTTCCTCACGATCATCGCTGCCGCGAATCGCATGGCCGCCTGATTTGCTACATTTTTAGGAGGTTTGATGAACATCGTATTGACCCTGGTGCTGGCCTTGCAGATGCTGTCGGCATTGGGAATGATCGGCCTGATCCTGGTGCAGCATGGAAAGGGAGCGGACATGGGCGCGGCCTTCGGCAGTGGCAGTTCCGGAAGTCTGTTCGGGGCCAGCGGCAGCGCAAATTTCCTGTCCCGCACGACGGCCGCTTTGGCGACTGTATTTTTTGCCTGCACGCTGGGCCTGGCCTACTTTGGCAACGTGCGTCCGACCAGTGGCGGCAGCGTGCTCGAGGGTACCGCAGCGGCGGCGCCCGCAGCGGGAGCCAGCGCGCCTGTGGCTCCCGTGGTTCCAGCCTCTGGAGCCGCATTGATTCCGGCCAAATAGGTCGCCCTCAAATTGCGCGCCGGGGTCGGGTACTGCAACAAAATTAAGGGTAAACTCCAATGCGTTCGGAGAGCTAAAAACCACAAGGTGCCTCACGCCATCCGAACACTTGAAAACCGCCGTCGTGGTGAAATTGGTAGACACGCTATCTTGAGGGGGTAGTGGCGAAAGCTGTGCGAGTTCGAGTCTCGCCGACGGCACCAGAAAATAGTACCGGCCTTGACATGTTTCAAAGGCTGGAAATCGTGATCTGAATCTCTCGATGAACCTCGATCAATACCTGCCCGTCCTGTTGTTTATTCTGGTCGGTGTCGGTGTCGGTATTGTTCCGCAGGTGCTGGGTTATGTCCTGGGGCCGAACCGGCCTGACGCGGAAAAAAACTCCCCCTATGAGTGTGGCTTCGAAGCGTTCGAAGACGCCCGCATGAAGTTTGATGTTCGTTACTACCTGGTGGCAATCCTTTTCATTCTTTTCGACCTGGAGATTGCATTCCTGTTCCCGTGGGCGGTGGCGCTCAAGGAGATTGGTGCTGTTGGTTTCTGGTCCATGATGGTGTTCCTTGGGATCCTCGTGGTTGGTTTTGCCTATGAGTGGAAAAAGGGAGCCCTCGATTGGGAGTGACGCGATGATTGAAGGCGTGTTCAAGGAAGGTTTTGCCACCACCAGTTACGACTCGGTGGTGAACTGGGCCAAGACAGGTTCTTTGTGGCCCATGACTTTCGGTCTGGCCTGTTGTGCGGTGGAGATGATGCACGCAGGGGCTGCCCGGTATGACATGGAGCGCTTCAGCATGTTGTTCCGGCCGAGCCCGCGCCAGTCCGACCTGATGATCGTTGCCGGAACCCTGTGCAACAAAATGGCTCCCGCCTTGCGCAAGGTCTACGATCAAATGAGCGAGCCGCGCTGGGTCCTGTCGATGGGCTCGTGTGCCAATGGCGGCGGGTATTACCACTACAGTTATTCGGTTGTGCGCGGCTGTGACCGGATCGTTCCGGTGGACGTTTACGTGCCTGGTTGCCCGCCCACTGCGGAAGCCTTGCTGTATGGCATCATCCAGTTGCAGCAGAAAATTCGCCGCACCAACACCATCGCGCGTGCGTGAGAAGGCCTCTATGACTGGTTTTGCTGTCCATCCCGACGCGTTGAAAGCGATCGTGGCAAGGGTACTGGGTGACAAGGCCAGACACATCGCAGTCCAGCATGGTGAAGTCACGGTGGTCGTGCATGCCAGTGAGTACCTGGCTGCGGCCACACTGTTGCGTGATGCGCCGGGGTGCCGGTTCGAGCAGTTGATGGACCTGTGTGGTGTCGATTACTCCGAGTACGAAGCGGGTGCGCCCGATGGCGGGCGATATTGCGTGGTGTCCCACCTGTTATCGGTGAGCCTGAATCAGCGGGTCAGGCTGAAGGCATTCGCGCCCGATGATGACGTGCCTGTGTTGGCATCCCTCACGGACATCTGGAATTCGGCCAACTGGTTCGAACGCGAGGCGTTCGACCTGTTCGGTATCGTATTCGAGGGCCACAGCGACCTGCGACGCATCCTCACCGATTACGGCTTCATCGGCCACCCGTTCCGCAAGGATTTTCCGACCACCGGGTACGTCGAGATGCGTTATGACGCGGAGCAAAAGCGGGTGATCTACCAAGGCGTCACCATCGAGCCGCGCGAGATCACGCCGCGTATCGTCCGCGAAGACAACTACGGAGGGCGCCACTGAGTCTTCGGGCTCACGTGCCGTACGCACCAATTCATGGCTGAGATCAAGAATTACACCCTGAACTTCGGGCCGCAGCACCCCGCCGCGCATGGCGTGTTGCGCCTGGTGCTGGAGCTCGATGGCGAAGTGGTGCAGCGGGCCGACCCGCACATCGGATTGCTCCATCGCGCGACGGAAAAGCTGGCGGAGAGCAAGACCTACATCCAGTCGCTGCCGTACATGGACCGGCTTGACTATGTGTCGATGATGGCCAACGAGCAGGCCTACTGCCTGGCCATCGAGAAACTGCTGCAGGTCGATGTTCCGCTGCGGGCCCAGTACATCCGCGTCATGTTTGCGGAAATCACGCGCCTGCTGAATCACCTCATGTGGCTGGGCGCGCACGGTTTCGACTGCGGCGCGATGAACATCCTGATCTATTGCTTTCGCGAGCGCGAGGCCCTGTTCGACATGTACGAGGCCGTCTCCGGTGCGCGCATGCATGCGGCCTATTTCCGGCCCGGTGGCGTTTACCGCGACCTGCCGGACACCATGCCGCAGTACCAGGTCAGCAAGATACGCAACGCGCGGGCCATCGCCGGGCTCAACGAGAACCGGCAGGGCAGTTTCCTCGACTTCGTGGATGACTTCTGCAAGAACTTCCCGGCGCAGGTCGACGAATACGAGACCTTGCTGACGGACAACCGTATCTGGAAGCAGCGCACGGTGGGCATCGGTGTGGTGTCGCCGGAGCGTGCGCTCAACATGGGGTTCACCGGCGCCATGTTGCGTGGCTCGGGTGTCGCCTGGGACTTGCGCAAGAAGCAGCCTTACGACGCCTACGCCTTGATGGATTTCGACATCCCGGTCGGCAAGACCGGCGACTGTTACGACCGCTACCTGGTACGTGTTGCGGAGATGCGCCAGTCCAACCGCATCATCAAGCAATGTGTGGACTGGTTGCGCGCCAATCCGGGGCCGGTGATCACCGACAACCACAAGGTGGCAGCACCTTCGCGCGAGTCCATGAAGTCCAACATGGAGGGGCTGATCCACCACTTCAAGCTGTTCACCGAAGGGTTCCATGTCCCTGCGGGCGAATCCTATGCCGCGGTGGAACATCCGAAAGGCGAGTTCGGTATCTACATCGTCAGTGACGGGGCGAACAAGCCCTACCGGCTCAAGATCCGCGCACCCGGATTCGCCCATCTCGCGGGCATGGACGAACTGGCACGTGGTCACATGATCGCCGACGCCGTGGCGATCATCGGAACGATGGACATTGTTTTTGGGGAGATTGATCGATGATCTCTGAAGCGGCGCGTATGCGCTTTGCCAAGGAAGTTGCGA
>JAYVRP010000023.1:0-9148 GCA_043776215.1 Rhodoferax sp.
TGCCATCATCGCCGTGGACCACGTCAGCAAATCCGTGACCGACTCCACCGGAACCCTCGACATTTTGCGTGATATCGACTTTGCCCTGGCCGCACGCGAGACAGCGGCCATTGTCGGAGCGTCCGGCTCGGGCAAGAGCACCCTGTTGTCGATCATTGCAGGCCTCGACACCCCGACCCGCGGCACGGTATGGCTGGCGGGCGAAGACCTGTTCGCGATGGACGAAGACGCACGCGCCGCATTGCGGGCGCGCAAGGTGGGGTTCGTGTTCCAGAGTTTCCAGCTGATGGGCAACCTGACGGCACTGGAAAACGTCATGTTGCCACTCGAACTTGGGGGCAGAAAGGACGCCCGCAAGTCGGCCATCGAGATGTTGGCCCGCGTGGGCCTGTCGCAGCGCCTGGGACATTACCCCAAGGTGCTCAGTGGTGGCGAGCAGCAACGCGTGGCGCTGGCGCGCGCCTTCGTCGTGCAGCCCGCCGTGTTGCTGGCCGACGAGCCCACCGGCAGCCTGGACTTCGCGACCGGTGAGACGATCATGCAGCTGATGTTCGACCTCAACACCGAGTTGGGCACGACCCTGGTGCTGGTAACCCATGACCGTGCCATTGCGCAGCGCTGTTCGAGGCTCATCACGATCGAGGCGGGGCAACTGGTCGACGGCCGATAATCCGGCGATGTCGTCTTCCAAAGTCCTGTTTGGATTCCATGCTGTTGGTGTCCGTCTGCGCACCGCCCCCCGGTCGGTGGTGGAGGTTTACTTTGAATCGAGCCGGCGTGACGCCCGCATGCGCCAGTTCATTGATCGTGCGACCGAAGCTGGTGTGCGCCTGATCGAGTCCGATGGCCTGCGGCTGTCGCGTTTGTGCGGCAGCCACGCCCACCAGGGCGTCGCCGCACGGGTCCAGGAAATCGAACGCATCCATTCCCTGGACGAGTTGCTGGAAAACCTGGAGGAGGCGCAAGCCGCATTGCCCGCCGACCAGCGCACGCCCGCTTTGCTGCTGGTGCTCGATGGCGTCACCGACCCCCACAACCTGGGTGCCTGCCTGCGCGTGGCGGACGGCGCAGGTGCCCATGCAGTGATCGCCCCCAAGGACCACGCCGCAGGCATCAACGCCACCGTGGCCAAGGTGGCCAGTGGCGCCGCCGAGACGGTGCCGTATTTCATGGTCACCAACCTGGCCCGCACACTGGGCGAACTCAAGGAGCGCAACATCTGGATCGTCGGCACCAGCGATGTCGCCACCAAGACCCTCTACCAGACAGACCTGACCGGGCCGGTGGCACTGGTGCTGGGAGCGGAAGGCGCCGGCATGCGCCAGCTGACCGCCAAGACCTGCGACGAACTGGTGCAGATCCCGATGCGCGGCGCCGTCGAGAGCCTCAATGTGTCGGTGACCAGCGGCATCTGCCTGTACGAAGCCTTGCGCCAACGCCTGTGACGGCCCTCGGGTCGCCTCGTCGCTGGCAGCGTCCAGCGACGCAATCTCATTAGGCGCCAGTTGCAGCCGGCTGGCCGACACCAGGTCTGCCAGCTGGGCCAGTGAAGTGGCGCTGGCGATGGGCGCCGTGATGCCCGGGCGACCCAGCAACCAGGCGATGGCCACGCCACCTGGCCACGTGTGGTGCTCCAGGGCTACCGCGTCGAGGGCAGCCAGAATCCGCAGGCCGCGCGGATGCAGGTATTTCTTCACCGTGTTCGTGCCCCGCGCACTTTTGGCGGCATCGGCCGGAACCCGGTACTTGCCAGTCAGGAAGCCGGCATCCAGCCAGGCGTCGAGCAGCGCGAACGAAGTGGGCTCGTCGACCGTCCAGCCAAAGACGTTGCCGCCGAAAGCCAATGGCGAGACTTGCAGGCCGGAACGGCCAAGGGTCCTGATTTTCATGCCGTACTCCAGTGTGTGTGTCAGCGCGTCATACCCAGCCCATGGCACCCAGCAGCGCACCGGTCGCCAACAGCCACAGCAGGTGAATCCTGGTGCGCCACACCAGGACCGCCGCCAGCGCCGTCAGAATCCACAATCGCCAGTCGCGTTGCGGTTCGCTGTTGGTCGCCATCAAGAGCCACGCGGTGGCCACCATCAAAGCCACCACGATCGGTGCCATGCCCTGTTTGAACGCACGCACGGCCCGCATGTCGCGATTGCGGTGGGCCCATCGCGTGGCCAGGTAGGTCAGGGTCGAACTGGGCACCAGGATGCCGGCCATGGTCAAGGTCATGCCCAACCACGCGTGCGCGTATCCGCCGCTGTTGAGGCCGACATTCCACCCCAGCAGCGCAACAAACAGAATGTTGGGCCCGGGGGCTGCCTGCGCCAGCGCAATGCTCGATGCGAACTGCGTGTCGGTCAACCACCGGTGCTCAACCACCAGGTAGCGGTGCATGTCGGGCACCAAAGTGATCGCCCCGCCCACCCCCAGCATGGACAGGGTCGCGAAATGCGCCAGCAGCGCGAGCCAGTCGGGCAGCGTCAGTGCCAGGTTCATGGCGCGGGCCCTGTGGTTCGCATGGTTTCCACCCGCGCCAGTTGACGCCAGGCCCATGTGATCGCCACGCCGCCCAGCAGCAGCAAGACCCAGACCAGCGGAGTACGCAGCAGCGCGATGGCCACAAACGTGGACACACATACCAGGGTGCATGCCACCAGCCCCATCACGTTGTGGCGCAAGGCGCCCAGCAGGCGCAGCCCGGTGGCAGCAATCAGCCCGGCCACTACGGCACCAAGACCACGCATCGCGCCTTGTGCCACAGGCAAGTCAGCGACACCGGAAAACAAGGCGGCCAGCAGCAATACGCTGGCCAGCGGAAAACTGAGCATGCCGGCCACGGCAACCAGTGCGCCGCGCAGCCCGAAATAGCGCTCACCCAACATCAGCGCAAGGTTGACGACATTGGGCCCGGGCAGGATCTGCGCGACCGCCCAATCCTCGACGAACTCTTCCTTGGTCAGCCATCGGCGCTTTTCGACCAGCTCGCGCTGCACCACGGCCATGACGCCGCCAAAACCTTGCAGCGCCAATGCCGTGAGCGACCAGTACAACGCCGCCAATGAAGCGGGCCGGGGACGCAGTGTGTGGAGCGGGGGCTCAGGTGGGCCGGACATCTGCGAATTATCCCCGCGTTGTCGCGGTGACTGGGCCCCCGCGCGTGCAAGGATGGGGACGCGATGGCAGCTGGGGCGTCCTCTATGATCCAGCCTGATGCCAGAAGACTCCAAGCTCAGCACCAGCCCGACCAGCGCGGTCGCAGCGGCCGACAACCGGGCCTTGCGCACGGCACTGGGGCAGTTCGCCACCGGCGTGACGGTCGTCACCACGCGGGCCGCGGACGGACAGTTCGTGGGCCTGACCGCCAACTCGTTTGGCGCGTTGTCGCTGGAGCCACCGATGATCACCTGGGCCTTGCGGCTGGCGTCGTCCCACCTGGCGGTGTTCCAGGGCGCCGAGCGCTTCGTGGTGAACGTGCTCACAGAAGCGCAGGTCGACACGTCCCGACTTTTTGCGTCGCGAGGCGAAGACAAGTTCACTCAGGTCGCGCATGCCGAAAACCAGGACGGCATGCCCTTCCTGCATGGCGCGGCGGCGTGGTTCGAGTGCCGCCTGCTGTCGCACCAGCCCGCCGGCGACCACTGTTTGTTCATCGCCAGTGTCGAGCGCTTCAGCCATTCGGAGAGCGCCCCCCTGTTGTTCCATGCCGGCGTCTACAGCACGCTGGGCTCGCGACTTTGACCGAGGACTGACATGCTGCAGCAGCGCATCGAGGCCAAATGGATCGCCTGTTTCGTGCAGGCCTTCACACTGTGCGGCGTCAAGGCGGGTGACAGCGCCGCCATTCTGTCCGAAAGCCAGTCGAGGCCGGTGAACGTGCAACTGGCCGAGCTGGCGCTGGTGCAGATCGGCGCGCGGGTGTTTCATGTCGTCGTTCCCACCCCCGTGCTGCGCGCGCCAGTGCCAGTGCGCTCCACAGGTGCGTCGGACGCCATCGGCGGGCTGGCGCCTGTGGTGCAGGCGCTGGCCGCCACCTGCTTCGTAGCTGATCTGACGGTCGAGGGCTTGCTGCACGCTGCCGAGCTGCCGCAGATCCTGGCCGGTGGTGCACGTGTCTTGATGGTGTCCAACGAGCACCCCGAGATACTCGAGCGTTGCCAGTGCGACCCGGCGCTGGAATCCAAGGTGAAAGCGGGCATGAAACTGCTCAAGGGCGCGCACGCCATGCACGTGTATTCGGCTGCCGGCACCGACCTTCGGATCGCGCTGACCGGCGCACGGGTCGGCGGCGGCTGGGGCACCACCGCCAGGCCGGGCAGCATCTCGCATTGGCCCGGCGGCCTGTGCCTGGCTTTTCCGGCCAAGGGAAGCGTCAATGGCACCCTGGTGTTGAACTGCGGAGATGTCAATCTCACCTTCAAGCGTTACCTGGAGACGCCGGTGGTACTGACCATCGCGCACGACTATGTGACACAGATTGACGGTAGCGGGCTGGACGCCGACCTCATGCGCAGCTACTTCGCGGCCTGGGGCGAGCGTGACGCCTATGCGGTCTCGCATGTCGGCTGGGGCATGAATCCGCTGGCACGCTGGGACGCGATGGCGTTTTATGACAAGAACGACTTCAATGGCACGGAACTGCGCGCGTTCGCCGGCAACTTCCTGTATTCGACCGGTGCCAACGAGGTGGCCGGGCGCCACACGCTGGGTCACTTCGACCTGCCGCTGAGGGGCTGCACCGTCGAAGTCGATGGACAGGCCGTCGTCACCGATGGACAACTGCGGGCCGACCTCGCATGACGCAGGCCACCACGTCATTTCCGTCCCGGGCGGTACCCGGGCATGGTGATCTGGGGCAGGGTGATCTGGGGCAGGGTGCCACGGCGATTTTTCTGTTGCACGGGGTCGGGGGCGGCCAGCAGGTCTGGCTGGCCAACACCCCTGCACTCGCCGCCGCCGGATACCGGACCGTGGCCTGGGACATGCCCGGGTATGGCGCCTCCGCTTCGGTTTCTCCGTATTCGACGGCCAGCCTCGCGGCTGCGTTGGAGAACCTGATCGACCACATCGGTGCCGAGCGCAACATTCTGCTGGGCCACAGCATGGGGGGCATGGTGGCGCAGGAAGCCATGGCGTTGTTCCCGAGCAAGATTCATGGCCTGATCCTGTCGGGGACTTCGGCGGCGTTCGGACGCGCCGAGGGTACCTGGCAACAGCAATTCCTGCACAGCCGTTTTGCCCCTCTGGACGCGGGCATGGGCATGGCGCAACTGGCACTGCAACTGGTGCCGACCATGGTGGGCCCGGACTGCGAGCCTCGGGCATGTGCCGAAGCCGCAGCCGTGATGGCGCGGGTGCCAGAGGCCAGTTACCGAGCCGCGCTGTCGGCCATCGTGTCATTCAAACGTCAAGACAATCTGGCGCAGATCCGGGTTCCCTGCCTGTGCCTGGCAGGTGAACACGACCGCAATGCTGCGCCGGCAGTGATGCAAAAAATGGCACAGCAGATCGCCGGCTCCACCTACCTTTGCCTGGCGGGTGTGGGCCATCTGGCCAACATGGAGCAGCCGGCAGCCTTCAACGCGGCCGTTCTGTCGTTCCTGCAATTGCATTTTCCTGTTTGAGGAGGCGCCGCCATGTCTGCCGATGTGTTTCCCGCTGGCCCAGCCAGCCGTTATGTGCCGCCATCGATCACTGGCGACTACTGCGAACCGACACCGTTGCAGAAGGAACTGCTGGCGCTCGCAGCCGACCTGGGGCGCAGCAAGTTTGCGCCGCGCGCCGCGCAGATCGATCGCGATGCGGTGTTTCCGTTCGACAACTATGCCGATATGCACCGCGCCGGCCTGCTGCGTATCTGCGTGCCGAAGCAGCACGGTGGTTGGGGTGCGGACTTCGCCACCTACGTCATGGTGGCTGCCGAAATCGGCCGGCATTGCGGCGCCACCGCGCTGACCCTGAACATGCACGTGGCCTCGACCATGTGGACCGGCTTCATCGCCGATGACCTGGACATGACACCGGAGCAGCGCAGCGACCACGAGGCGCACCGTGCCCTGCATTACGCGCGCATCGTCGCGCACGGCAAGATCTACTCCCAGCCGTTTTCCGAAGGCGGCGCGGCGGCTGCGGGGAAAGCGCCGTTCGGCACCCTGGCGCGCAAGGTCGATGGTGGCTACCTCGTGAACGGCCGCAAGATATTTGCCTCGCTGGCGGGTGCCGCCGACTACTACGGAATCCTGTGCACACTGGACAAACCCGGCGCCACCCAGCGTGACTCGTTGTATCTGGCGGTGGACCGCACACTGGAAGGCGTGGCCATCAGTGGCGACTGGGATCCGCTGGGCATGCGTGGCACAGTGTCACGCACTCTGGTCTTCAAGGACGTTTTTGTGGCCGATGCCGAGCGCCTGATGCCGGAGGGCCTGTATGCGCAGGCCGCCACGCGCTGGCCCCACATGTTTGCCACGCTATCGCCAACCTACATGGGCATCGCACAGGCAGCGTATGACTTCACGGTCCAGTACCTGCGCGCCGAAGTTCCCGACACACCGCCGGTCAAACGCCGCATGTACCCGACCAAGCAGGTGGCGGTGGCCGAGATGAAGATCCGGCTGGAGCAGACCCGCGCCATCTTTTTGCAGAACGCGCGCGCAGCGCGGGTGGACCCGTCCAAGGAAATCCGCCTGGGCCTGTATGCCGCGCACTACACCATCATGGAAAACGCCAACGACATCTGCCGCCTGGCCGTACGCACGTGTGGCGGGCAGTCGATGCTCAAGAGCCTGCCGCTGGAGCGGCTGTACCGCGATTCGCGGTGCGGCTCGCTGATGCTTCCCTGGACCGCCGAGCTGTGTCTCGACCGCTTGGGTCGCGAGTGCCTGTACGAAGCGGGTGAACGCGACGAGCCGGACGCGCTGTAGCGGCTTGCGACAGGACCATCCCCGGGACCCGCGCGCATGAACCTGTCCGGCATCATCGAGCGGCATGCTCAGTTTTCGCCCGGGCAGACAGCACTGCACTTGGAGGGCCGGGACGTTTCCTATCCCGCGTTGTGGGGCCAGGTCGAAGCCGCCACTGGCGTCTTGCTGGCCCACGGGGTGAGGACTGCGGACCGCGTAGCCTGGCTGGGCCTGAACGACACCGCCATGTTGGTGCTGTTGTTCGCCCTGGCCCGAATCGGCGCGATACTGGTTCCGTTGAATTACCGTCTGGCAGCTGCGGAACACCGCGCCATCCTGGCCGACGCAGAGATTCGCCTCCTGGTAGCCGACCACAGCCATTCGGAAGCGGCATCGGATCTGGCCGCTGGCGTCGATTTTGCCTGGCTGCCATGCGCCGATCTGTCGGCCGCCGGGCTTGTGGTGGACCCGTCGGCCCTGCGCGGGGACCGGCGATCTTCCGTGCTGCTGGTCTATACCTCGGGCACCACCGGCAAGCCCAAAGGTGTTGTCCACACCCAGGACGGCCTGTTGTGGAACTGCGTCATCGCGGCACACGCGCACGACATGGTCGCGGCAGACCATGTACTCACCGCTCTCCCGCTGTTTCATGTGGGGGGCCTTTGCATCCAGACCCTTCCCGCGCTGCATGCCGGTGCCACCGTGACCCTGCAGCGGCGATTCGAGGCCGGGCACTGGCTGCGCGACGTGGCACATCGCCGTCCAAGTTTGTCGCTGTTGGTGCCGGCCACGATGCGCGCAGTGGTGGAGCATCCGGAATTCGCATCGACCGACCTGTCTTCGCTGCGGCTCTTGATGGCGGGGTCTTCGGTGGTGCCCGGCGCCCTGATGGGTGACTTTCATGCGCGTGGTGTTGCGGTGGGGCAGATCTATGGCACTACGGAAACCGGCCCGGTGTCGATCTATTTGCGACGCGACGAGGCCCTGCTGCAAGTTGGGGCCGCTGGACGCGCCGGGCTGCATGTCGATGTGCGGCTGCTCGATGCGCAGGCCCGCGAGGTTGCCGCCGGGGAAGTCGGCGAGATCTGCTTGCGTGCCCCGAATGTCATGGCGGGTTATTGGCGCGACCCCGACAACCTGGCGTTCCAGGATGGCTGGTTTCACAGCGGCGACCTTGCCCATATCGACGGCCATGGGTGTTACCGCGTGGTCGGCCGTTCGCGCGACATGATCATCTCTGGTGGTGAAAACATCTATCCGGCCGAGATAGAAAATGTTCTGGCCGCTTGCGCCGAGATTGAGGAGGTCGCCGTGGTCAGCCAGAGCGACCCGGACTGGGGCGAAGTGACCGTCGCCGTGGTGGTCTTACGACCTGGTGCCATCATGGACAGAGCCGACGTCATGCGTCGGCTTGAAGGACAGATTGCCCGTTACAAGATGCCCCGGCGAATTGTGTTTCGCGATCATCTTCCCAAGACCGCACTGGGCAAGGTGCAAAAGCAAGTCTTGCGTGCATCGCTGGACGGCCCCTGACGAACATGGTTTCGGTTCGCTGGTCGGTGGGGCCGCTGTCGCCATGGAGTCTCGATGGGCTGGCACCCCGTACAAACCATGACATCAATCTGCCGGCGAACTGCTATAAAGATTTCCGAGCCCTGCGGACTTGATCTGCTGGGCATAGCAACCAGGAGACGCGCAGATGAAAACCACCAAATTGTTGACCGCCATTATTTCCGCACTGGGACTTTCGCTCGCCGCTGGCGTGGCGATCGCACAGGACAAAAAGCCCATTGAGTTGCGTTATACGTCCAACGCGCCGCCGGCGGGCAACCCGTGGGCCATGCAGATTGCCCGTACCGCCAAAGACGTGGAGGAAGAAAGCAAGGGTGAAATCAAGGTCACTCCGTTTCTGTCCGCCCAGCTTGGCAGCGAGCAGGACACCGTGCAACAGGTGGCGCGTGGGCGCATCGATATGGGCGGGTTTTCTTCAGGAGGCGCGGCACTAGTGGTGCCGGAAATCGGATTGCTGGTGATGCCGTTCTATTTCAGGAATGTGGCCGAACAGGATTGCGTGCTGGACAACCACTTGACCAAGATGGTGACCGACCTGTATGCGAGGAAGGGCGTTCAGTTCATGGGCTGGACCGAGGTTGGCAGCATCGATTTTGTAGGCAAGAGGCCCTTGGTGACACCCAAGGACTTGCAAGGTTCCAAGGTGGCCTCGTACGCCAACAAGACGCAAGCGATGTTTTATG
>JAYVRP010000024.1:0-9146 GCA_043776215.1 Rhodoferax sp.
GCCGTTGCTCTCGAAAAAAGCAATGCCCCAACCGTCGGCGTGGTGGTCGGTGCAACCGCCCCTTTGCGAAAAGCCGGTGAAACTCAAGGTCAGGCTGGCGGGCAGCCGGCTGTTCATTCCAAGCAGTTGGCACATGCCAAGAGTTTATACGCGCAGCGCCCAGGTTCAGCGACGGCAGCATGAACCCGAGACCGACGCGGCCAACGAACACCTGGGTCGTGACCACCCGCAGGCAGCACACCACTTTCACATCAACCAGGTGGTCGGGTTGCCAAGTCGGCGCCTGGAGCCAGGGCTTGGTCATTCGGGCGTTAAGCCACGGTCCAACTCTCCCCCAACGCCTGTGCCTGCTGCAGCACCAATTCAACTGCCGCATCCTGCTGGTCGGGCGGGTATTTGTATTTGCGCAGTATCCGCTTGACCATGAGCCGCAATCTCGCTCGCACGCTTTCCCGCGCTGACCAGTCCACGGTAAGGTTCTTGCGTAGGCTCTCGGTGAGCTCGTGGGCGATCTTCTTGAGCGTCTCGTCGGTCAACTCACGAACCGCAGACTCGTTGTCGGCCAGCGCGTCGTAAAACCGCACCTCGTCCTCGGTCAGGCCCAGATCATGCCCGCGTGACGTTGCTTCCCTGAATTTTCTGGCCATCTCGATCAGCTCCTCCATCACCTGCGCCGTCTCGATGGCGCGGTTCTGGTAACGCAGGATGACACTGGCCAGCATCTCGGAGAATTTGCGGTCCTGCACCACGTTGCTTGCGAACTTGCTCTTTATCTCGCCCTCCAGCAGTCGCTCCAGTAGCTCGACCGCCAGGTTGCGCTCGGGCAGGTTCTTCACCTGGGCCAGGAACTCGTCGTCCAGCAGACCGATGTTGGGCTTTTCCAGACCAACCGCGTCGAAGATGTCCACCACGCTCTCGGACACTACGGCGGAGTTGATGATTTGCCTGATGGCCAGCTCGCGCTGCTCATCGGTGCGTTTCTTGGCGGTCATTTCCTTCTTGGTCAGGATCACCTTCACGCCCTGCAGGAAAGCCACCTCCTCCCGAACCGCCTTGGCCTCGTCCAGGGTGCAGCATAGGGTGAATGCCTTGCTCATGGCCAGCGCGGTGTCTGCGAAGCGTTTCTTGCCGTCCTTGACCCCCAGGATGTGGTTGGCAGCCCCTGCCAGTGTTTTGTGCCCTCCGGTCGGGAAACCGCTGTAGTCGAAGCCGTGCAGCATGGCACGCAGCACGTCCATCTTCTCCATCAGCACGCTGTACGCCTCGTGGGCGTCCACGGTGGGCCTGCCCCGGCCCTGGCTGTTGGTGTATTCCTTGATCGCTGCCTTGAGCTCGTTGCCGATTCCTATGTAGTCCACGATCAGGCCACCCTGCTTGTCCCGGAACACCCGGTTCACCCTGGCGATGGCCTGCATCAGGTTGTGCCCCTTCATGGGCTTGTCCACGTACAAGGTGTGCAGGCAGGGGGCGTCAAATCCGGTGAGCCACATGTCGCGCACGATCACCATGCGCAAGGGGTCGTCGGGGGCCTTGAAGCGTTTCTCCAGCCGCTTCTTGACCTGGGCGCTGTGGATGTGGGGGCGCAGCAGCGCCTTGTCACTGGCCGAGCCGGTCATCACGATCTTGATGGCACCCTTTTCCGGATCGGCGTCATGCCAGTCGGGCCGCAGCTTCACGATCTCGTTGTACAGGTGAACGCAGATGTCGCGGCTCATTGCCACCACCATCGCCTTGCCGGTCTGGGCCTTGTCGCGCTCCTCGAAGTGGGCGACCAGATCGGCCGCCACGCTGGCAACCCGCGGCTCCGCACCGACCACCTTCTCCAGCGCCGCCCACCGGGTCTTGAGCCTGGACTGGGCGCTTTCCTCCTCGTCCTCGGTCAGCTCGTCGACCTCGCTGTCGATCAGCGCCAGATCGGCGTCCTGCAGGCTCAGTTTCGCCAGGCGGGACTCATAGTAGATCGCAACGGTTGCGCCATCCTCTTTGGCCTGCTGCATGTCATAGACATGGATGTAGTCACCGAACACGGCCCGGGTGTCGTGGTCGGCGCTCGCCACAGGTGTGCCCGTGAAGGCCACGAACGTGGCGTTAGGGAGCGCGTCACGCAGGTGCTGGGCGTAGCCCACCTGATAACGTGAGACCTCGTAGGGGGCAGGGACGAGTTCTGTGTGCCCTGGGGCTATGCCATCGTCCCCGGTGGTCCCAGCAGTCGCAGAGTCCGTTCTCGTCGATTCTGAAGATGTTGGGCGCTGCTTGAAGGTTTTGAGCTTGGCCTCGAAGCCGTACTGGGTGCGGTGGGCCTCGTCGGCGATGACCACAATGTTGTGCCGATCGGAAAGCACCGGAAACATGTCCTCATCCTCGCCCGGCATGAACTTCTGGATGGTGGTGAACACGATGCCGCCGGACGGGCGGTTGGCCAGCAGGGTGCGCAGCTCCTGCCGCGTGCGGGCCTGCACGGGTTGCTCACGCAACAGATCCTGCGCCAGGCTGAACACGCCGAACAACTGACCGTCCAGGTCGTTGCGGTCGGTGATGACGACGATGGTCGGGTTTTCCATCGCCGGCTCCTGCATCACCCGCGCAGCAAAACAGGTCATGGTGATGCTCTTGCCGCTGCCCTGCGTGTGCCACACCACGCCACCCTTGCCCTTGGACCTGGAGTCGCCATCAGGGCGGGATGCCGCGATGACGCGCAGGATGGCCGTGCGCACGGCGTGGAACTGGTGGTAGCCAGCAATCTTCTTGACCAGGGTGCCGTCATCCTCGAACAGCACGAAGTAACGCAGGAAGTCCAGCAAGTAGTTCGGAGCCAGCACCCCTCGCACCAAAGTCTGCAGCTCGTTGAACGCACCCAGCGGGTCCAGCGTGACGCCGTCAATCGTGCGCCAGGCCATGAAGCGCTCAGGGTCGCTGGACAGTGACCCCATCAGGGCCTCGGTGCCGTCCGAGATGACCAGCAACTCGTTGGTCTGGAACAATTCGGGGATCTGCTCCTTGTAGGTCTGGATCTGGTCATAGGCCCGCCAGATGTCGGCGTTGTGGTCGGCGGGGTTCTTCAGCTCCATCAGCACCAGGGGCAGGCCGTTGACGAACAGGATGATGTCGGGGCGGCGGGTGTGGTGCGGCCCCTTGATGCTGAACTGGTTCACCGCCAGGCAGGTGTTTTGGTCGGGGTTGGCCCAGTCGATCAGCCGCACAAAGTCGCCACGGGTCTCGCCGCCCGTCTGGTACTGCACCGGCACGCCGGTCACCAGCAGTCGGTGGAAATGGCGGTTGGCGGACAGCAGCGCCGGGATGCCCAGGTCCATGACCTGTTTGAAGGCGTCTTCGCGGGCGGCGGTGGGGATGTCCGGGTTCAGCCTGCGGATCGCCTCCCGCAAGCGGAATGGCAGGATGACCTGCTGGTAGTTGCTGCGCTCGGGGGCGTCACCATCAAACGCGATGTCCGGGCCGTACAGGTGGGTGTAACCCACATCGACGAGCCAGGCGATGGCTTCCTGTTCAAGCTGGTCTTCGGTCATCCGGTGGCGCCTCCCGTGCTTAGCAAATGCTTAACATGTTAAGCCGTAAAGGATTGATTTAATTGAATATTTTGGTCCAGCCGGCGCTCGGAAGGCGTTTGTTAAGCGCACTGCTATGCTTGGCTCCGCAGGGTGTACACATGGGTGCTGCCCATCCGCTGCCGGTCCAGGAAGCCGTCAGGCTGGCTCCACTTCTTCAGGTAGCGCGATGCCTCTACCTGAGCCGAAGGCGAGTTGCCCAGCCCCAGCAACTCGCGCAGTTCGCCATTTTCGATCCGCCGATGGTCGCGCAGGTACTCCCGCACCATCTCTGCATAACGAATCGGGTTCAGCCCGCGGGTCCGTGTGTACGCAGCCTTGCCCTTCAACTCCTTGGCCACGCCCTTGGCCAGGTGGAATGTTGCCGCCGCAGTGTGCCCCTTGCGCTCCAGCAGCCCCAGGGGCGGCAGGCACATGGCATCCAGAACCCGGCGTGCATCGTCCTTGGCCAGTTGCAGCACGTTCGCCGCCTGCCCCACATCAATGAAGTCCTGCCCGAGCAGCGCATCAAGCACCAGCAAATGGTCCAGCGCCACCTCGACACCCTGCGCATCCAGCCCGGCAATCAGCTTGGCAAGCGCGTCATGCGCGTCCCGGTTGAACATGCGCAGCGTCACCGAGTGGCCATCGGTGGTGTACTCGGGCCGGCGCTTGCCGAATACGAGCGCCGAGCGAAAGATACGCCGCCGTCCGATGCCAGCCGACTCGACCAGCCGCAGCTTTACCAGCGCATTGGCCAGCGTGCGATTGCGCGGCACGGCTTCATGGCGCAGGATGTTCTCGGGTGTGATCCCGGCAACGAAGCCACCAGGGCTGGTGACGACCAGTTCCTGGTTCGAGTGGCGGACCAGGATTTCGCCAGGGTTCAGGTAGTCGCGGTGCGTCAGGGCATTCAAGACCGCCTCGCGGACCCCTTCCACCGGGAACTGCGGGATACGCAGCTTGAACAGACCCAGCTCGATTTCCTTCTCTGGATTCAGCGGCCCAACGAACACCTGTTCCATGCGCTCCACAATCTCCAACAGTGGCAGACGGTCGATGTCATTGCGCGCCACGCTGGTCTCGCCGTCGTGCAGCACGTAATGGAACTGGGCCTGCGGGCAGCGCTGGGCCAGCGCCTCGTGGCGGGCAAAGAGCAACATGCCGGCGTGAGTGACTTGGCCGTCACGCATGGCCTCCAGACCACTCAGGAACGCCGCGTCACCCAATTCCAGCAAACCCGAAGCCGGCGCGTTGCGGCGAAGCACCTGCCGTGCGCGTTCGATCTGCAGCGGATCCAGGTCCTGCAGGGTCACACCGTTGGCCGGTGCGCCGCTCCAGTCCACCGCCGCACTGCGCACCTGGGCGCGCTGGAAGGCCACCGGGTCCAGGGGCATGCAGTTCTTGCCCACCCGCTGCTTGAACAGGCCCGCCGCCGTGCCGTAGGGCTTGCTGTCGCCTTCAGGCACGCGCACCACCAACAACTTGCCGGTGCCCTCAGTCACGTCGACCTCGAAGACCTCAGCCGCCACGCCGGGTCGAGTTCCGTCGAAGATGCCGCGTCGGAATACGTCCAGGTCGTAGCCCCGCGCGCCGTGGATCGCCGTCGCGCGACCGAGCACCTTGTCCGCCACGCCGAACACCACGACGCCCCCGCCAGCATTGGCAAAGCAGGCCGCGTACTCGCAGGCGAGCTTCAGGTCGTCCTTCGGACCGTGCCAGGGTTTGAAGTCGAGGACCTCGCTTTCCAGATCATCGGCAATGCGGTGGTCCAACTGGTCCAGCAGCCGGCTGATCTCGTTGGCGTTGGGCACGCAGGACATCAGGTGGCCTCCTCCATCTCGGCCTCTGCCTCCGGGAGGCGAAGCTGGCCGGAGATCAGGCGGGGGAGGACGGTGTCGCGGAGGGCGGAGAGGGTTTGCGCCTGCAGGCGGTTTTGCCCAATGCGCATGAACATAGGTTGCACAAGTGCTGCAAATGCATGAAGCACGCCTTTTGCGGGAACAATTGCAACCATGCTCGAAATCTCACTGGGCTTGATCCGTTGATGGCTATTTGACGTTCCGGTCACATGTTGACAAAGCGCCTTCTTGAACGCATGTGTCGTGAACGTGCAGTAAATGAATTCTCTTGAAACATCACCTTTCGGAATGAACACCAGGAACTCTGTTGAGCACACGGCGTACCCGCCCACATTTGTAGGTAGCCAAACACGCGGAATATGAGGGTTCAGTTTTGATAGTAGTACCGCATTCACGGGGACCGGGTTCTTGTTGCTCTTGATCTCCGAGCCTAACTCGACCGCAGGTTGTTGCTCTTTGTCGTACGCCGGAAGGCTGAAATGTTCAAACCTTGTCCCCGGGCTCCGAAGTGGGTCTATCGAGCCCTTGAGTTGTTGCGCCATGTCACCAATTTTTCCGACCTGCCACCCCCTTGGCACCTGCCCCAACTCAGACTCCTCGAACCCCGCAGGAAACAACGCCGCCGTCGCCTCATCCAGGCCCGCGGGCGCGCGCCCCTCCATCTTGGCGCGCACAGGATCGAAGTCCACGAACCACGACTTGAACATGGCCTGGGCGATGGCTTCGAGGGTGGCGCTGGTTTCGCGCAGGAGGGTGATGCGGTCGTCTAGGGCGCGCAAGGTCTCCACGATCTGGTCTTGTTCTGCACGCGCTGGCACGCGAACAGGTATGGTGTAAACAAAGTTCCTGTTCAGCGAAGGCTGAGCGCTTCCGGAGTTGTAACTGGCGAGATTGAGCGTCTGCAAAAAATAGTACGCGAACCGAGGGTTGTTACCCAAGAAGTCGGTCACATAGAGGCAGGTGTTGTGAGGCCAGTAGTCCACAGCAGAGTAGTGAACTCGTCCGATCGATGCGCCACTTCGCCCTACCACGACGCCGGGTCCCTTAGCCAGCGCATCGCTGTGGGTGCCGTTTGGACCGGCGGAGCCCATGACAGGTACATTGCCTTGACGCTGCTCGGAGGAAGTAAGGTCATGTCCACGCTGAAGACGAATGAAATCTCCGAGCGTGCGATCTGGCCAATCAGAACTCATACCCCAGCCCCCCGAGCTTCTGCCGGATCAACGCATCCAGTTCCGACCCCTTCGCCATCTGCTCGCCCAACTTCGCTGTCAGCGCCTGCATCTTGGTGGCGAAGTCTTCATCCTTGTCCTCGACCGCCTCGGCACCCACAAAGCGGCCCGGGGTCAGCACATGGCCGTGCTGGGCGATCTCCGCCAGCGGCACGCTGCCACAGAACCCGGGCTCATCCTGGTACTCTCCTGCGCCCTCCTGGCCACGCCACGCCGCCACCTTGCCCGCGATCCGGTCGATCGCCGCATCAGTCAGTTCAGCCTGCACGCGGCTGATCATGGTGGCGAGCTTGCGTGCGTCGATGAACAGCACCTCTCCCTTGCGCCGGCTCTTCTGCTTGGACAGAAACCACAGACAGGCCGGAATCTGGGTGTTGAAGAACAACTGCCCCGGCAGCGCCACCATCACCTCCACCACGTCCGCCTCGACCATGGCTGCGCGAATCGTGCCCTCGTTGTTCTGGCTGGAACTCATCGAGCCGTTCGCCAGCACGATCCCGGCCCGGCCGGTGGGTTTCAGGTGGTACAGCATGTGCTGCAGCCAGGCATAGTTCGCGTTGCCCTGGGGCGGGTCGCCATGCACCCAACGCGGGTCACCCTGCAGGCTGCCATGCCACCAGTCGCTGACGTTGAAGGGTGGGTTGACCAGCCCGAAGTCCGCGCGCAGGTCCGGGTGCTGGTTGCGGGTGAAAGTGTCCGCGGGCTCGCGGCCCAGGTTGAAGTCGATGCCCCGGATGGCCAGGTTCATCGCCGCCAGCCGCCAGGTGGTGGGGTTCGACTCCTGCCCGTAGATCGACACGTCGCCCAGCTTGCCGCCGTGCGCCTCGATGAACTTTTCGCTCTGCACGAACATGCCGCCCGCGCCGCAACAGGGGTCGTAAACCTGCCCGTGGTGCGGTGCCAGGATCGCCACCAGCGTCTTGACGATGCTGGCCGGGGTGTAGAACTGGCCGCCCTTCTTGCCCTCGGCGCTGGCGAACTGACCCAGGAAGTATTCGTAGACCTGCCCCAGGATGTCGCGCGCCACGCTGGGGTTGTCGCCAAAGCCGATGGTGGAAACCAGATCGACCAGTTCGCCGAGCTTGCCATCCGGCAACTGTGCGCGGGCGTAACGCTTGTCCAGGATGCCCTTGAGCTTGAGGTTCTCAGTCTCGATCAGGGTCAGCGCCTCGTCGATGCGTTTACCGATGTCAGGCTCCTTGCCTGCTGCGCGCAGGGCCTCCCATCGGGCTGGCTCCGGCACCCAGAAGGCGTTCACCTCCTTGTAGTAGTCGCGGTCCTCGAGTTCGACCTCCAGGTCCTTGGACTTGGCATCGGCAAAGTAGTAGTCATCACATGGGTCGGTCAGACGCTTGGTGAGCTCGGCACGGCGGGCTGCAAAGGTGTCCGAGATGTATTTCACGAAGATCAGGCCAAGCACCAGGTGCTTGTATTCGGCGGCGTCCATGTTGGCGCGCAGCTTGTCGGCGGTGGCCCAAAGAGTTTTTTTGATGTCGTCGAGCATGGGGCCGTGGCGGTGCTTTCAGGTTGTTCTTGGTGCTCTGCGTAGGATTATGTGGCCGCCGGTTCTCTTTGGCGCTATGCCCGCAGCACGGGCAAGCTCTGGTCGTGTTGTGCGCCGGCACGGCCGCCAGCGTCCCACCATTCCAGCCGAGCTCGTACTCCAACTGGCGGCAAAACTCGCACTCAGAGAACCCGGGCTCATGAGTTTTCGGGCCGTGCCGGTTCACGCAATTGCCAGGCCGCCAGCATCGCCAGCAGGCACAACGCGCTCAGCATCAGGAACGACTCGTTGAAGGCTGCCAGCCGGGCCGTGCTGCTGGTGGCCATTGCCAGGGTGTCGCCGTGTGCAGCCAGGCGCCACTCCAGCACGATGCCACACAGGCTCACCCCGGTGGCGCCGCCCAGCGTGCGGGCAAAATTGATGGCGCTCGCGCCCTGCGGAATCAGGTCCTTGTGCAGGCCACGCATCGCGCCCAGGTTCAGCGAAGGCAGGATGAACCCGAGCCCGATGCGGCTCACGACCACCAGGGTCGTGACCACCCACAGCGAGGTATGCAGCTGCACGGCGAACACCATCAGGAGAGATACCGCCAGCAGGGTGAGTCCGGTGGTGACCAGCACGTGGGTGGACCAGCGATTGGTAAGCCTCCCGACAATGGCGATGGTGCCTGCCAGCGCCAGACTGGCCGGCAGCAGTAAGGTGCCGACATAGGAGGGCGACAGCTGCAGGCCCAGCTGCATGTAGATCGGCAGCAGGTAGGTGGAGCCAAACAAAGCCATGCCGTAGATGAAGGCCACGATGGTTCCCATGGCAAAACGGTGGTTCGCAAACACCGCCTGGTTCATCAGGGGCGCGCTGGACTCGCCGGTGGCCAGGGCCGCGCCGAGCCGGCGCTGGCGCGCCACGAACCACACCATCAGCCCCAACGCCGCCGCCAGCAGCAGGACCGTGGCCATGGTGAGACCGGCATGCAACTGCACCAGGCCGTTGAGCAGGCCCAATGTGG
>JAYVRP010000025.1:0-2743 GCA_043776215.1 Rhodoferax sp.
CAGATCGGCGCCGGCGGCAACTTCCTGATCGTGCCGGCCAGCATGCCGGTCAAGGACCTGAAGGAATTCATCACCTACGTGAAAGCAAAACCGGCCGACGAGTTGTCGTACGGCTCGTGGGGCAACGGGTCTGGCGGGCATCTGAGCATGGAGGCCTTGAAGCAGCAGACCGGCCTGAAGATCAAGCACATCCCGTACAAATCGACTGCGGCTGCCAATACGGATCTTGTGGCCGGCCATATTCAGGTCGCCTTTTCTGCCACGGCTTCGTCCCTGCCCCTGATTCAGGCTGGCAAGGTCAAGGCGATCGCGATCAGCGGCACCTTCCGTTCCCGGCAGTTGCCGGACATCAAGACCATGACGGAGCAGGGCGTGCCGTTTGACCTCAACGCGTGGTATTGCGTGTTTGCTCCCGCCGGGACCCCGCCAGCGGTCATCAACAGCCTGAACAGGGAAATCAACAGGTTGATTGCGGCGCCCGAGATGGCCGAGCGCTGGAACACCCTGGGTTTCTCCGAGATGCCGATCAAGACCGCCGCGCAGTTCGAGGAACAGGTCAAGCGGGATCTGCGTGACTGGGGCGCGATCGTCAAGGCTGGCAACATCAAGGCGGACTGAGGCTGTGACTCAAGGTCTGGAGGCGCCGGGCCAGCTGAGCCAGGCCAGTCTGGCACAAGCACCGCTGCAAACACACGAGTTGCGGATCGACTTGACACCGGACGACCAGCCTGAAGACCGTTTCTCGACACACGTCAACAACGCGCGTTATTTTGCCTTCATCAACCGGACCTTCCATGGCTGGTACATGAAGATGGGTATACGCGGCGAGATTCCCGACTACTCCGCGGCGATAGCGCATGTGTCCTACGATTTTCTGCGCCAGGTGCAGGTGCCCGGCGTGGTCCTGTGCCGGATCATGGTGACCCGGGTGGGGCGGTCCAGCCTTGAGCATGGCATCGAGATCTGGGATGTTGGCGGCGAGCCCGTGCTGGCCGGGCGCGGCCATGCGATACACGTGTGGGTGGAACGCGCCAGCGGCAAGCCCTTGCCCTGGCCCGCGGAGGTGCTTGCCAAATGTATGCTCCCCGCCGATGGCCCCGGGCGCCCGGGTCAAGTACAGGGCTGTTCCTAAAAGGTCATTTTCCGTTCGGGTTGAGCTTGTCGAAGCCGCCAGCCCTGAGCTTGTTGAAGGGAGCTTGTCGAAGCCGCCTGCCCTGAGCCCGATCAAACCTTCTTGTGGGCCAGCATCACCGGCCCGTCACTGCGATAGGAATGGCAGGTGCCCTCCAGGGCCGCGATGTTCCAGACGCGCAGGGGTTTGGGTTCCGTCGCCGGCCGCGGCGCGTGGGCATTCGACGAGAAAGCCTGCACGGCGGCGGCAGCCATGGCTTCAAGCAGTGCCGCCATGTGGGTGCAGCCTTCCACACCACCCAGCCGTTCCTGCAGCGCCTTGCGAAATCCGCGGCCGACCGACAGGCCCACCAGTCGCTGGAAGTTTGGGTTGACCTCGGCGCAGCCGGTGTAGGGCGTGCCCGGCATGGCCGACGCGACTACCTGGATGGTGCGCATGGTGTCGATGGTCAGCCGCAGTTGCATGTGGTGCAGCGCGGCGCCGGCGGGGCAGTCGCCGCGCCACTCGCTGTGGTAGGCAAAGGGGCGCGTATCGATGAAGCGGCCGTCGATGTCGATCCAGCCATCGGACCTGCGAAAACTGCGGCACACGATGCTGCGTGTGTGCACTGCCTCCCTGGGGCCCGATTCGGGAAGAATCCAGCCGCCAGCGATGTCGCCGTGCATGGATTCGCCAGGGGTCGCCATCGGGTCCGGGACCATGCCCGGTGCAGGTGCGGAGCTCAATTTCTGAACACCACCGGCAAACTCACGTCTTCGTCGCTGCCTTCCACCATGCGGATCTCGTTGCGGCCCACGACCAGGTGGTGCACCTCGTCCGGGCCGTCGGCCAGGCGCAGGGTGCGCTGCTGCGCGTACATGCGGGCGAGCGGCGTGTGTTGCGACACACCCAGCGCGCCATGCATCTGGATCGCCTGGTCGATGATCTGGCAGACGCGCTCAGGCACCATGGCCTTGACCATGTGGATCCAAACGCGGGCTTCCTGGTTGCCCAGGACATCCATCGCCTTGGCGGCCTTCAGAACCATCAGACGCATGGCTTCGATGTCGATCCGGGCGCGGGAGATAATCTCCAGGTTGCCGCCCAGCTGAACCAGCTGCTTGCCGAACGCCGTCCGGGTCATGCCGCGCGTGACCAGTAGGTCCAGAGCCTTTTCTGCTGAGCCGATGGCGCGCATGCAGTGGTGAATACGGCCAGGGCCGAGGCGCAGCTGGCTGATCTCAAAACCACGGCCCTCGCCGAGCAGCATATTCGAAGCCGGCACCCGGACGTTGTCGAACACGATGTGCATGTGGCCGTGCGGTGCGTCGGGATCGCCGAACACGTGCTGCGGGCCGATGATCTTCACGCCAGGCGCGTCAGTCGGCACCAGGATCTGCGACTGGCGCAGGGCCGGCGGTCCGTCCGGGCTGGTCTGGACCATGGTGATCATGATCTTGCATCGCGGGTCGCCAGCCCCGGAGATGTAGTGCTTCTCGCCGTTGATGACGTATTCGTTGCCTACCAGCGTGGCGCGGGTGTTGACGTTCTTAGCGTCCGACGAGGCTGAGTCGACCTCCGCATGCGCCAGGGCCGGCGCGGCCAGGGCCAGACACGCCCCCGACGCCAACA
>JAYVRP010000026.1:0-2742 GCA_043776215.1 Rhodoferax sp.
TCCATGCATTGCAGAATCTGCCCGGCCAGCTTGCCGCCGCCAATGGCATCGAACGCGATCGTTGCCCCGGTGGCCACCAGGGCGGCGGTGAGGTCGTCAATGAACGTCGGAGCACTCGAGTTGCACACATGCATGGCACCCTGGCCGCGCAGCAGGTCTTCGTGGTCCTGCTTGCGCACGATGTTCACCAGGCCGATGCCGTCCTTCAGGCAGATGCGGTTGAGCATCTGCCCCAGGTTGGAAGCACCCACCGTATGCACCAGCGCCTTGTGCCCTTCGCGACGCATGGTTTCCACCATGCCCAGCGCGGTGAGCGGGTTGACGAAACACGACGCGCCTTCGGCCGCCGTGGTGCCGAGGGGCAGCACCAGGCATTGCGACACCTTCATGGCGCGGTATTGGGCGTACATGGCACCCCCCAGGAGGGCCACGGTCTTGCCCATCAGTGCCTGCGCAGCGGCGGATTCTCCGGCCAGGACCACCACACCCGCGCCTTCGTTGCCCACAGGCATGGACTGGTCCAGGCGCCCGGCCATTCCAGGCATCAGCTTCGCGGGGACGGTGGCAGTGAGTACCGGATGGTCTGGCGTGCCCGACAGGCGCGCGCTGCCCAGGTCAGCGGCTCCGAACAGCAGGCCCAGGTCGGACGGGTTCATGGGCGAGGCCTCGACCCGCACCAGCACTTCGTCGGCGCCCGGTGTGGGAACAGGTACGTCGGCCAGCGAAATTTCGAGCTCGCCGCTGCTCTTGATCAGTGAGCGCAGCTGCAATGCCGTGGCGGGTAGGGAAGCGGTCATGGGGGGTGTCTCCGTGGAACGTGGGCCAATATGGCGCAGCAGGAAGTTGTCAGCGGGCAGGCGCAAGTACCAGTGTGCTGCGGGTGTTGGCGGCGACGTCCTCGGGCTTGAGCCATTGCCGCACATACCTGCCAGCCACATAAGGCTGCGCCTGATCGCTGTAGTGTGCATCAAACAACACGCCGCTTTGTCCGACCGGGTTGATGCCCAGTGAGCGCGTCGGGTCGGCAAAGTCGATCAGCCGGCGGGTCGACGGCCCATAACTGACAGCCCAGGGGGCGGGCCCGATGCTGCTGCCCATGGCGTTGGGAATTTCGCGCCCACCGGGTGCCGCAAACGGCCCCACGCTGAACAGCTTGTCGAGTGGTTTCTGCTGCCCCAGCGGGTGGTTGTGGGTCAAGGTGTGTGCGCGGCCCCAGGTCCACAGCGACGGGTCCTTGCCCAGTGTGGTCTGCAGGTGCTGGATGCTTGCGCGCCAGACCACCTTCATGGTGTCGGCCCGGGTTTCCACGGCGGCCGTGTTTCGGTTGTCCCACCATGGCGAGTTGGCGTCGGCGGCCAGGCGTGGCAAGGCGAGGTCCAGCGCGCGGGTGCCCAGCAGGTTCTTGAACTGTATGGCCCCCATCTCGTCTTCCATGGCACCCTGCGCCAGGCTGTAGAGCAACTGGTTGAACACCGTGGGCGCCACCAGGCCGACATCGTGTTTGCCGTCCCATGCGGCGAGCTGGTCCAGCAGCGCGCGTTCGCCGGGCTCGCTGACGAACTCGCGCAGGACCGGCAACAGGTGCTTCAGCGTGCGTGGGCCGTAGGTCGTCTGGGTGTCCAGCTGCAATGCCTGGCTGTTGGTGGTGTCCCATTTCACCTTGTCGTCCCGCAGATGGCGGTTGATCTGCTGCACCCGGTCGGGCAGGTGGTAATAACCTGGCACCGGCACGCCACTGGGTGGCTTGGGTTGGTGGTTGGCCGAGACGATGTAGCCGCGCGCCGGGTTCTCCTCCTGCGGGTTGTCGGTGAAAGGGTGAAAGCCGGTCTTGCCGGATTCGGGTTTGCTTCCGTCCAGGATGAACACCGGGTTCACACCCGCCGGGCGTTGCGGCAACTTGGCGGCCGCCCACCAGCCGATGTCGCCAGCCGCATTGGCCCACACCACGTTGAGGCCGGGAGCATGGATCTTGCTGGCGGCGGCACGTGCCTTGTCCAGGCTGTCGGCCCGGTCCAGTTCGTAGAACGCTTCCAGGATCGGATTTTCGGTTTGCAGGAAGGCCCACCACAAGGCCACCGGCGTGGCGCCGAAGTTGTCGCGGAAGGCGTCGGTGATGATCGGCCCGTTCGGGGAACTGCGCAGTCTCAGCGTCACTGGCGCGCCGCCCTTGACCGTGATGGTCTCCGCGCGCACCTGAAGATCGACCCAGCGGCCCTGGTGCCAGACCTGGTTGGCGTTGGCCGGGTTGGATTTTTCGGCGATAAGGTCCATGTCGTCGTTCTGGAACATCGTCATGCTCCAGCCGAAACGCTGGTTGTGGCCCAGCAGCGCGAGCGGGTTGAGGGGCTGGAAATGCCCGTACAACTCGAATCCGGGCGCCATCAGATGGGCCTCGTACCACACGGCCGGCGCGGAGAATCCGATATGCGGGTCCCCGGCCAGCAGTGGCTTGCCGCTGCTTGTGCGACTGCCCGAGACCGCCCAGGCGTTGCTGCCTTCAAACGGTGGGGCGGCCACGTTGTCGAGCACCTGCTGGCTGGCGCGTGCCACGCGGTTCAGTGCGCTCCAGTCCTGACTGTCCAGCGCGGCCACCGGCCCCGGGGTGTCCACCCCCTCGGGGTGCCAGTCGATGTCGAACACCGCAAGGTAAGCCGCGCCGAGCTTGTCGCGGATGTGGGTCATGGCCGGCTCGGTGCGCAGTGCCGAGGCAAAGCTGTAGGCCAGGTAACCCGCGACGGACAC